>CALIDR010000286.1 GCA_938022295.1 uncultured Burkholderiaceae bacterium | reverse complement strand
CTTCGCCGAGCGCCTGATCGACGTTGCGCCCCTCGGCCAACGCCGACAACACCTCGGCGTAGCGCCCGATCACCCGCAGGCCGCCGCGCAGCTCGGCGGTGGCGCGCGGATCGCCGAGGTCGGCGAAGGTGCCGACGTCCTCGAGGCAGAAGCCGTCGATGAAGCCGAGCCTGGCGTCGAACGGCGAAACGACCCACGGCGCATCGCGCGACGAGCACGACGCACCACCTTCAGCCGGCGGCGGCGCGGCGGCGCGGCGCTGCGCGGCCCGGCGACCGACGGCACGCTCGGCGAGCGCCAGGTCGTCGAGCAGCGGCTGCCCGACGGCATCGACGGCCACGAACGCCTGCGTGAAGTACTTGATCTGTTCGACTGGCGCCGGCGTCGTTGCGCAGCCGGCGAGCACGACGGCGGCGGCAACCACGATCCGGCCCCGGCTGGCGAACGACCGGCGTTGCGGGCCCTTCGAATCCATCCCTCGCTCCCGTGGCTGTCGGGCAGCCAGTGTGCGTGCCTCTTTGCAGGTGTCAATCCCCAGTGGGTCCCGGGAGGTCCATGGCCGGCGACGGCGCGCCAGGGTTGCGAGCGCACCGATGGCGGACCCTCTGCCTGGCCAAGGCACCTCGCCCGGGACCGGAGCGATGGGCCGGCCTGCGATCGAGCTCGGCCATACTGCGGCGCTTCAGAGATCCAACGCGAGGGCCGGGGCATGAAGGCGGCGTACTACGAACGACTCGGCCCGGCCGCCGAGGTGCTGCAGGTCGGCACGCTCGAGACGCCCGATCCCGGCCCCGGCGAGGTCCGGGTGCGCGTGCGGTGGTCCGGCGTCAACCCGTCGGACGTCAAGTCGCGCCGCGGGCTGCGCAGCGCGGCGATGCCGTTCCCGCGCGTCGTGCCGCACAGCGACGGCATGGGCGAGATCGACGCCGTCGGCCCCGGCGTCGCGCCCGGGCGCATCGGCGAGCGTGTGTGGACGTGGAACGCGGCCTGGGGCCGCGCCGGCGGCACGGCGGCGCAGTTCGTCTGCCTGCCGGCAGCACAGGCGGTGCCGTTGCCCGACGCAGTGCCCGACGAGGCCGGCGCCTGCCTCGGCATCCCGGCGATGACGGCGATGCACGCCGTGCTGATGGACGGTGGTGTGGCGGGCCAGACGGTGCTCGTGGCCGGCGGCGCCGGTGCGGTCGGCCACTACGCAGTGCAGCTCGCCAGCCGGCTCGGTGCGGCGCCCGTCATCACCACCGTGAGCACGCCGCAGAAGGCGGCGCTCGCGCGCGAGGCGGGCGCCGACGACGTCGTGCTGTACCGCGACGAGCCGCTGGCCGATCGCGTCGCGTCGCTCACCGCCGGGCGCGGCGTCGACCGCGTCATCGAGGTCGGCGTCGGCGTCAACGGTGCCGTCGACCTGGAGCTGCTGCGCCCCGGCGGCACGTGCGTGGCCTACGGCAGCAGCGTGACGCCGCTGCCACTGCCGTTCTACCCGCTGATCGCGAAGAACCTGCGCCTGCTGTTCTTCATCGTCTACCACCTCGAGCCGGCCGACCGCGAGCGCGCCTGCGCCACCCTCACGCGGCTGTTGGCGCGCGGCGCGCTGCAGCACCGCATCGCCGAACGCGTGCCGCTCGACGACATCGTGCGCGCGCACGAGCTGGTCGAGCAGGGCGCCGCGGTGGGCAACGTGGTGCTGCGCATCGACTGAGCCTCGCGACGCGACGCCGCAGGTCGTGCCCGGCCTGGCGAGGGGACGCGCGGCGCGCCGCCAGGCACCCGACCCGCGGGCTTGCCCGCTGCCGGGGCGCGCGGCGCGTGACTACGATGCGGCACCTTCACCCGCCACCTCCACGGGGATCGCTCACGATGCGTCGTCGCCAACTGCTCGCCTTCACCGCCGTTCTTGCCGCCGTCGCGGCGCCTTCCGTCGGCCGCGCCCAGGCCTGGCCGAGCCGGCCGGTGAAGATCGTCGTGCCCACCGGCCCGGGCAGCTCGCTCGACCTGATCGCGCGCACGCTCGGCGACAAGCTCGCCGCGCGCTGGGGCCAGCCGGTGGTCGTCGAGAACAAGCCCGGCGCCGGCGGCCTGATCGGCGTCGACGCCGCCGCCAAGGCCACCGACGGCCACACCCTCGCGATCGGCTTCAACGGCCCGATCGCGTTCGGGCCGTTCCTGTACCGCCAGATGCCGTACGACCCGGCGAAGGACCTGGTGCCGATCGTGATGACGACGAGCCAGCCGAACGTGCTGGCGGTCAGCGTCGACAAGGTGCCGGCGAAGACGGTGGCCGAGTTCGTCGCCTGGGCCAAGGCGCTGGACGGCGGCCTCAATTACAGCTCGCTCGGCAACGGCAGCTCGGCGCACCTGACGATGGAGCTCTTCCTCGCCGAGGCGGGGCTGCGCGGGACGCACGTGCCGTTCAACGGCTCGCCGCCGGCCGCGCTCGCGGTGGCACAGGGCGAAGTGCACGCCACGTTCATGGTCGCGCCGGCGCTGATGCCGCACGTGCGCAACGACAAGGTGCGGCTGCTGGCGGTCAGCAGCGTCCAGCGGCCCGACAGCCTGAAGGACCTCCCGGCGCTGGCGACCAGCGGGTTCCCGAACGTCGAGTCGCTGGCCTGGAACGGCCTGTTCGCACCCGCGGGCACGCCCGAGGCCGTCGTCGCGCGGATCAACGCCGACGTCAACGCCGTGCTGCAGGATCCGGCGGTGCGCCAGGCGCTGGACAACCAGGGCCTGACGGTGGTCGGCGGCAGCGCGGCCGACTTCAAGCGCCAGATCGACGCCGACGTGCGGCGCTGGGGGCCGCTGATCACGCGGCTCGGCGTCAAGCTCGACTGAGCCTGCCGTCGCCGCCGGTCCGCTCAGGGCGCGCCCAACTGCCGGATCTAGGCTCACCCGTCAGGTCGGCCAGCGCGTCGTGGCCCTGCTGGCGGTAGCCGGCTTCGATCGCCGGCAGCATCAGGCCGCGCGTCCAGTGCGCCGCTGCGCCGAGCGCCGCCGCGCGCAGCAGGTCGCCGCCGAGCTGCCGGTCGTCGGGGCCGTCCGCAGCGCCGATCAGGTCGGCCGGCACGCGGGCGCGCGCGGCGGCACCGGGCACGCGCAGCCACTCGCGCAGCTCGCCGATGCCGATCAGGCGCAAGGTCGCCTCGCCCGTGCCCGCCGCCGCGCGGCGTCAGCCGCGGCCATCGGCGTCGGCCGGCAGCGGGTTGGCCATGTAGCAGGTCACGCCGTCGGCGTCGCAGCCCAGCGGATAGACCTGGCGCGGGTACTCGCCGAGGTCGTCGCGCACGTCGCGCTCGCTGCCGAAGATGCGCCCGAAGACCTTGCGCGCCGCCTTCGGCAGCTTCTTGCCGCGCTCGCGCACGAAGTAGGTGTGGCCGCCGAGGCCGTTGTTCGCGTTCGTGAAGCTGACGTAGCGCACGCGCGGCGAGACCAGCCGCCGCCCGGGGTCGGTGCCGAGCTTGGTCTGGCCGCCGTCGACGACGGCGGCGCCGAACAGCACGAGGTCGTCCCGGTTGTAGGTGACGAACACCTGCCCGCGCGGCGTGAGCCGGCCGACCCAGCCGTCGTGGCCGTCGGCGCGGCAGCAGGCGGCCAGCAGCGCGACGTTGTGCATCGCCGCCAGCGACTCGGCCGCGCCGGCGAGTTCGAGCGTGTACTGCAGGTAGTGGGCACCCAGGCTGTGCGCGGCCAGCGTCATGCGCTGGCGGTTCGTGTACAGACGCGCGGCGGCCAGCAGGCGCAGCAGGCGCGCGAGCGCGTCGACACCGTCCTGGGCGTTGGTCTTGGCCTGCCGGTAGCGGCGCGCCTTGCGTGCCGCCCACGGCTCGGTGCGGTTCGCGGTCTCGACGCCGGCCAGGCCGTCCCACTCGCGCGGGTCGTCGCTGTCGCGGCCAGCGGCCGAGGGCATGTTCGGCAGGTCGTCGCCCGAGGACAGGAAGCCTTCGGAGGGCCACGAGTAGCCGATCACCTCGACGTCGTAGGTCTCGGCGAACCTCGCGCAGCGCTCGAAGCAGGCCTGCGGCGGGTTGTTGTTGCCGTGCAGGTAGACGAGCACCGGCCGCGGGCCGGCGAAGCGCGGCACGAGCCGCTGCATCGCCTCGTCGTCGCCCACGGTCGCCACCGGCTGGTGCAGCGCGAACGCGCCGTCGTCGCGCACCACGTCGGCCACGCCGAGCGTCTCGGCGCCGGGCTGGAAGCGCCGCGTGAAGCGCGCGGCGCCGCCGCCGTCGATCTCGATTTCGCGGTTGGTGAAGATCAGCATGCGCGGGCCTCCGGTGCGACGCGGCCGCGGCGGGCGCCGGGGCCTGCGGTGCACTGTAAGCCCCGCGGGCGCGATCAGGTTCCGCAGAACGTGCGATAGCCGGCCGTGACCTCGGCCGGCGCCGGCTGGGCGTAGGCGGCGTGCGCCGCGATGTCGTCGAACGGCCGGCGCAGGGCGGCGAGCAGCCGCTCGAACGGCGCGAGGTCGCCGCCGTCCTGCGCCGCCGCGAGCGCCTCCTCGACGCGGTGGTTGCGCGGGATCACGAGCGGGTTGACGAGGCGCATGCGCGAGGCGCGGTCGGCGGCGGCGTGCGCATCGGCGTCCTCGGCGGCGCAGCGCGCGCGCCAGCGCTCGAGCCACGCGCCTGGCGCCTCGCGGTCGGCGAACAGCGCGCGCAGCGGCGCGTCGTCGCCGGCGGCGGCGTCGGCGAGGCGCCGCCACGCGAGCGTGAAGTCCACGCCGTGCGCGTGCAGCAGCGCGAGCCAGTCGGCGGCCAGCGCGGCGTCGCCGTCGTCGGCGCGCTGCAGGCCGAGCTTGGCGCGCTGGCCCTGCAGCAGCGCGGCTCGATACAGGGCGGGGAAGGCGTCGATCACCTCGGTCGCCTCGGCCACCGCGCGCTTGACGGCGTCCTCGTCGTCGCTGCCGGCCAGGAGTGGCAGCAGCGCCTCGGCCAGCCGCGCCAGGTTCCAGCGCGCGATGTGCGGCTGGTTGCCGAAGGCGTAGCGCCCGCCGTGGTCGATGCTGCTGAAGACGGCGCGCGGGTCGTACGCCTCGACGAAGGCGCACGGGCCGTAGTCGATCGTCTCGCCGGAGATCGTCGTGTTGTCGGTGTTCATCACGCCGTGGATGAAGCCGACGTTCATCCACTGCGCCACCAGCGCCGCCTGGCGCTGCGCGACCGCCTGCAGCAGCCCGAGGTGGCGGTGCGGCGCGCCGGCGAGTGCCGGGTCGTGGCGCGCGATCGCATAGTCCGCCAGCCGCCGCAGCGTGTCGACGTCGCCGCGGGCGGCGAAGTACTGGAACGTGCCCACGCGCAGGTGGCTCGCCGCCACCCGCGTCAGCACGGCGCCGGGCAGCGCCGTGTCGCGGTACACCGCTTCGCCGGTGGCCGCGACCGCGAGCGCGCGCGTGGTCGGGATGCCCAGCGCGTGCATCGCCTCGCCGACCAGCACCTCGCGCAGCATCGGCCCGACGGCGGCCTTGCCGTCGCCGCCGCGCGAGAACGGCGTCGGCCCCGAACCCTTGAACGCGATGTCGCGCCGCCGGCCGTGGCGATCGACGACTTCGCCGAGCAGCAGCGCGCGGCCGTCGCCGAGCTGCGGCGAGAAGCCGCCGAACTGGTGCCCGGCGTAGGCCTGCGCGATCGGCGCCGCGCCGTCGGGCACGCGGTTGCCGGCGAACAGCGCTGCGCCCTCGGGGCCGTCGAGCGCCGCGGCGTCGAGCCCCAGCTCGGCAGCGAGCTCGCGGTTCAGGAACAGCAGCCGCGGGGCCGGCACCGGCCGCGGCGACCACCGCACGTAGGTGCCCTCGAGGTCGCGGGCGTAGGAGTTGTCGAAGGCGAAGGGCATGGCGAGCGCGACAGGAAACGCCCGAGTGTGCCCGCGCGCGGCGGACCTTGTCGGCCGCGC
>CALIDR010000285.1 GCA_938022295.1 uncultured Burkholderiaceae bacterium | reverse complement strand
CGTGGCCGAGCGCAAGCAGCGCGTCGCGCGCCGCGGCGCCGCGGGCGAGCGGGACGATGTCGTCGTCGCGCCCGTGGCCGAGGAACACCGGCACGCCGGCGTTGGCCGGGGAGCGCTCGGCGGCGGTCGTCGCCGCCAGCGGCAGGTAGCCCGACAGCCCCGCGAGCCCGGCCAGGGGCCACGGGCAGCGCAGCCCGGTGAGCAGCGTCATCGCGCAGCCCTGCGAGAAGCCCATCAGCACGAGACGACGCGGCTCGATGCCGCGCGCCACTTCGCGCTCGAGCATCGCCTGCACCAGCGCCATCGAGTCGCGCAGGCCCGCCTCGTCCTCGCGGCCGCTGCGCTGGCCGAGGTCGTCGGCGAGGATGTCGTACCACGCGCGCATCACGTAGCCGCCGTTGATCGTCACCGGCCGCGTCGGCGCGTGCGGGAACACGAAGCGCACCGGCCCGACGTCGTCGAGGTCGAGCAGCTGTGCCACCGGCACGAAGTCGCCGCCGTCGGCGCCGAGCCCGTGCAGCACGACGATGCTCGCCGTCGGGTCGTCGCCGGTGGCGAATTCGAGGCCTTCCAGCGGCGACGGCGGCGCGGGGTCGTTCATCGCCCCGATGGTAGCGGCCCGATGGCGGCTAATCGGGCACGACGGCGGTGACCTCGATCTCGACCTTCGCCCGGTCCTCGATCAGCGCCGCGACGACGACGGCCGTCATCGCGATCGCGTAGTCGCCGATCACCTCGCGGAACACGGCGCCGACCTCGCGGCCGCGCGCGAGGTACTCGCGCTTGTCGGTCAGGTACCAGGTCATCCGCGTGATGTGGCGCGGCTCGGCGCCGGCCTCGGCGAGCACCGCGACGACGTTGGCCAGCGCCTGCCGCACCTGGGCGACGAAGTCGTCGCTGTCGAAGCGGCACTGCGCGTCCCAGCCGATCATGCCGGCGACGAACACCTGGCGGCCGGTGGCGGCCACGCCGTTGGCGTAGCCCTTCGGCGCGGCCCAGCCGGCGGGTTGCAGGACGGTCTTCATGCGCTCTCCAGGTAGGGTTGCATCGCCGCGCGCAGGTCGTCGGGGATAGGCTGCGGGCGGTGGGTGGCGAGCGACGTGCACACCAGCACCTGCACCGCGCGCAGGCGCGGCTCGTCGCCGCCGAGGAACTCGTGGTGCAGGTGCAGCGAGCTGCGCCCGAGGCGGCGCACCGCGAGGCGCTGCACGAGGCGCTCGCCGTGGCGGCTGATCGCGGTGAAGTCGACTTCGAGCCGCACGGTGGGCAGCCCCGTGCGCCGCACGCCGATGACGTCGGCGTACGGCACGCGCAGCCCCTCGTCGAACCACTGCTCGACCAGCGTGTTGACCATCACCAGGTACTGCGGGAAGAACACGATGCCCGCCGGGTCGCAGTCGGCGAAGCGCACCGTGCGCACGGCCTCGAACCTCATGCCGGCTCGCGCAGCCGGAAGCGCTGCAGCTTGCCCGTCTCGGTGCGCGGCAGGCTCGCGCGGAACTCGACCGCGCGCGGGTACTTGTACGGCGCGATCGTGCGCTTGACGAAGTCCTGCAGCTCGGCGGCCATCGCCGCGTCGCCGGCGAAGCCGGGCTTGAGCACGACGAACGCCTTGACGATCTGGCCGCGCTCGGCGTCGGGCACGCCGATCACCCCGCACTCGGCCACCGCCGGGTGCAGCAGCAGCGCGCCCTCGACCTCGGGGCCGGCGATGTTGTAGCCGCCGCTGATGATCATGTCGTCGGTGCGCGCCTGGTAGACGAACTGGCCGTCGTCGTCGATCAGGTACGCGTCGCCGGTGACGTTCCAGCCGTGCTGCACGTAGACCTTCTGCCGCTCGTCGGCGAGATACCGGCAGCCGGTGGGCCCCTTGACCGCGAGCCGCCCGACCTGCCCCTTCGGCAGCGGCCGGCCCTCGTCGTCGAGCACGCAGGCCTGGTAGCCCGGCACCGGCAGCCCGGTGGCGCCGGGCTTGGCGTGCGCCTCGTCGGCCGAGATGAAGATGTGCAGCATCTCGGTCGAGCCGATGCCGTCGATCATCTCGAGGCCGGTCGCCTCCTTCCACAGCGCGCGGGTGGCCGCCGGCAGCGCCTCGCCGGCCGAGACGCACTTGCGCAGGCTCGACAGGTCGTGTTCCCTGGCGTGCGCGGCCATCGCCCGATACGCGGTCGGCGACGTGAAGACGACGCTCGCGCGGTACTCGGCGATCGCCGGCAGCAGCGCCTCGGGCGTGGCCTTCTCGAGCAGCACCGTGCTCGCGCCGGCGGCGAGCGGGAACAGCAGCAGCCCGCCGAGCCCGAACGTGAACGCCAGCGGCGGGCTGCCGATGAAGACGTCGGAGGCGAGCGGGCGCAGCACGTGCGGCGGCCAGCAGGCGCAGGCGGCCATCACGTCGCGGTGGAAGTGCATCGTGCCCTTCGGCACGCCGGTGGTGCCGGAGGTGAACGCGATCAGCACCGTGTCGTCGGCGGCGGTGGGCACGTCGGCGAACGTCGCCGGCTTGCCCTGCATGCGTGCCTCGAGCTCGTCGGGCGCGTCGTGCGGCCCGTAGTGCAGCACCCGCGTCAGCGTCGGGCACTGCGCCTGCGTCGCGGCGAGCTCGTCGGCGAGCCGCCGGTCGCACAGCGCATGGCTGATCTGCGCCTTGTCGACGATCGTCGTCAGCTCGCGCGCGCGCAGCAGCGGCATCGTGCCGACCGCGATGCCGCCGGCCTTGACGACGCCGAGCCAGCACGCCGCGAGCATCGGCGAGTTGGCCCCGCGCAGCAGCACGCGGTTGCCGGCCACGAGCCCCAAGTCCTCGACGAGCACGCGGGCGACGCGGTTGGCCTGCGCGAGCAGGTCGGCATACGTCCAGCGCAGGCCGCCGGCGCCGAGGATCGCGGTGCGGTCGCCCTCGCCGCGCTGCACCCGGCGGTCGAGCAGCTCGGTGGCACAGTTGAGCTGCGACGCGAACTGCAGCTCGGGGCGGTCGAACAGGAACTCGGGCCACTGGTCGCGCGGCGGCAGGTGGTCGCGGGCGAAGGTGTCGACGTGGGCGCTGCGGGTCATGACGGCCTCCGGGAGCGGGGACGCCATTTACTTTACCTCTAAACAATTTACCCGTAAACTTCTTCCATGCCGAACCCGGCCGCGCGCCGCCTGTGGGACATCTCGCCGCCCGTGCACGCCGGCTCGCCGGTGTTCCCGGGCGACGCGGCGTACCGCCAGCAGTGGGCGGCGACGATCGGCCCCGGCTGCCCGGTCAACGTCGCGACGCTGACGCTGTCGCCGCACACCGGCGCGCACGCCGACGCGCCGCTGCACTACGACGCCGGCGGCGCGCCGGTCGGCGCGCTCGACCTCGCGCCGTACCTGGGCCCGTGCCGCGTGATCCACGCCGTCGGCTGCCGGCTCGTCGAGTGGTCGCACCTCGCGCACGCCGTCGCCGGCCTGCCGCCGCGCGTGCTGGTGCGCACCTACGACCGCGCGCCGGTGGACCGCTTCGACGCCGCGCTGCCGGCCTTCGCGCCCGCCACCGTCGAGCGGCTGGCCGACCTCGGCGTCCAACTGATCGGCATCGACAGCGCGAGCATCGACCCGGCCGACAGCAAGACACTGGACAGCCACCAGGTGATCCGCCGCCGCAACCTGCGCGTACTCGAGAACCTGGTGCTCGACGACGTTCCCGAAGGCGACTACGAGCTGATCGCGCTGCCGCTGAAGCTGACGACCGCCGACGCGTCGCCGGTGCGAGCGGTGCTGCGCGAGCTCTGAAGGAAGCCCATGACGACGCGTGACCACTGCCTTGCCCTCGACGCCGGCGACCCGCTGGCGCCGCTGCGCGACCTGTTCGCGATCCCCCCGGGCGTGATCTACCTCGACGGCAACTCGCTCGGCGTGCTGCCGAAGGCCACGCCGGCGCGCGTGCAGCAGGTCGTCGCCGACGAATGGGGCCGCGGCCTGATCACGAGCTGGAACACGGCAGGCTGGATCACGCTGCCGCAGCGCGTGGGCGACAAGATCGCGCGCCTGGTCGGCGCGGGGCCGGGCGAGCTCGTCGTCGCCGACTCGACGTCGGCCAACCTGTTCAAGGTGCTGAGCGCCGCGCTCGCGATCCAGCACGCCGAGGCGCCGCGGCGCGACCGCATCGTGAGCGAGCGGGGCAACTTCCCGACCGACCTCTACATCGCCGAGTCGCTGGCGCGCCAGCACGGCGCCGAGCTCGTGCTCGTCGACACGCCGCACGACCTGCTCGCCTGCCTCGACGAGCGCTGCGCGGTGCTGATGCTCACGCAGGTCGACTACCGCAGCGGCCGCCTGCACGACATGGCCGCGCTCACGCGCGCCGCGCACGCCGCCGGTGCGCTGACGGTCTGGGACCTCGCGCATTCGGCCGGCGCGCTGCCGGTGGACCTGACCGGTGCCGATGCCGACTTCGCCGTCGGCTGCGGCTACAAGTACCTCAACGGCGGCCCCGGCGCGCCGGCGTTCGTGTGGGTGCACCCGCGCCACGTCGAGCGCTTCTGGCAGCCGCTGGCGGGCTGGATCGGCCACGCCGCGCCGTTCGACTTCACGCCCGGCTACCGGCCGGCGCCGGGCATCGCGCGCTACCTCGTCGGCACGCCGCCGATCCTGTCGCTCGCCGCGCTCGAATGCGGCGTCGACACCGTGCTCGCCGCCGAGACGCACGGCGGTCTGGCGACGATCCGCGCCAAGTCGCTCGCGCTGACGAACCTGTTCATCGAACTCGTCGAGGCGCGCTGCGCCGGCCACGGCCTCGAACTCGTGACGCCGCGCGAGGACGCGCTGCGCGGCAGCCAGGTCAGCTGGCGGCGCGCCGAGGGCGGCTACGCGATCGTGCAGGCGCTGATCGCGCGCGGCGTCGTCGGCGACTTCCGCGCCCCCGACGTGATGCGCTTCGGCTTCACGCCGCTGTACACGCGCTTCGTCGACGTCTGGGACGCCGTCGAGCACCTGCGCGCCGTCCTGGTGTCCGGCGAATGGCAGCGCCCCGAGTTCAGCCAGCGGAGCACGGTGACATGAGCGGCTGCCCCTTCGGCCATGGCGACGACGCACCGCCGCCCGCGCGCGCCGCGGCCGACGCGGTCGAGCACCACGGCGCGAAGCTCGACTTCGCCGCCGACATGAGCTACGGCGACTACCTGCACCTCGACGCCGTGCT
>CALIDR010000284.1 GCA_938022295.1 uncultured Burkholderiaceae bacterium | reverse complement strand
CACCGGCGCGAAGCCCACGCCGCCGGCGACGAACAGCAGCGGCACGCCAGGCGCCGAGCGCATCGTGAACGCGCCCAGCGGCCCGCGTGCCTGCAACGTGTCGCCGACCTTCATGTCGCCGAACACCCAGGCCGTGAAGCGCCCGCCCTCGACGCGCCGCACGTGCAGCTCGACGCGGCCGTCGCCGGCGGCCAGGTTGGCCACCGAGTACGCGCGCGAGACGCGGTCGGCTGCGGGCGGGAACAGCTCCAGATACTGCCCGGGCACGAATTCGCAGAAGCAGTCGCCCTCGCGTGCCGGCGCGAGCACGACGCGCCGCACGTCGGGCGCGACGTCCTCCAGCGCCTCGACGCGCAGCGTGAGCAGCCGGTCGGGATGCGGCACGTGGCCGGGCCACGCGAGGACATCGCGCCGCGCGATCAGGTCGTCCTCGGTGGCGTGGTGCACGTCGGCGCGCTGCTCGAGCGCGAGGATGCTCTCGATCGGCGGGAACTCGATCGCGTGCGCCGGGCAGGTGTTCGCGCAGGTGGTGCAGCCGACCATGCAATTGAGCGGGTCGACGACGACCGGCTTCTTGCGCTCGTAGTCGAAGCGGTAGACGAGCCGGTTGCAGCCGGTCACGCAGGTGCCGCAGCCGATGCAGGCCTCGTCGTGGACGGTCGGGTTCCAGTGGATCTGCTCGCGCGGGATGCCGCGCCAGGGTTTCGTGAACTGCGGGTTGGGCATGGTGACCTCGGCATCAACCCGTGGATCAAAGCGCCGAACCGCGGTCGCTGCCTTGATGCAGCTCAAAAAGTGGCCGGGCGCGATACGGGCGCGTCAGCCTTGGCGACGCGGACCAGCAGCACCGCGATCGCCGAGGCGGTGAGCAGCGTCACCCCGATCGTCCATGACAGCACGGCCGGCAAGTCGTCGGCGTAGTACCAGGTCGCGATGCCGGAGGCGACGAAGCCGGTCTCGATGGCGCCGAACAGGATCGTCAGCCAGAAGCCGATGCGGTTGACCGTCTGCTGGTTGCGCGTGGTGATCTCGAAGGTCAGCGCCTCCATCCGGTCGACCACCGAGTCGAACAGGGCGTCGATGCCGAACAGCGCTTCGCCGCGTGCGGTGGCCTCGGCCGTGTAGCCGTGGGTGCGCGCCAGCGTGCCGTAGTACTCCTCTAGGCCGTCGATCATGTCGCGTCGCAGCGCCACCAGTTCGTCGATCGTGCCCACGCGCCCGGCCTGCGAGCGGTCCAGCAGGCCGCGCAGCACACCGCGCTCCAGGCACAGCAGTTCCAGGGTGACCAGCAGCGGCAGCGTGTTGCGCGGCATCGGCGCATCGCCCGATGCCTCCGCATCCGCGGCCGCGTCGGCGCAAGCCTCGCCCGGAGGTTCCAGGTGCAGGTCGATGGCGGCATTTCGCGACAACAGCGACAGCCCGTCCTCGCGGCGGCAGAAGTCGCCGGCCAGTTCCTCGGCGACGAAGCTCGCCTTGAACGGCGTGGCCATCGGGTCGCGGTGCAGCAGCTTGACCAATGCCTGGGCATGCTCGGCCAGCAGGTCGTCCAGATGGCCGCCGCCCGGCACGCGCAGAACGATCAACGGCAGGTCCATCTCCGGCGGCGCGCCGGCCGGCGCGAGGCGCGCCCAGATGCGCGCAGCCAGGCTGCGCTCGTCCGACAGGTCGAGCCACCCGGTCCAGCGCGCCGCGTCCAGCGGCTGCGCTGGCGCCCGAAGCCAAACCTCCCACAGCGACGCGCCCGACTTGTGCTGCAGGTGCCAGATGTCGGCATACCGTGGCGCGAGTGCATCGGACGGGCCGGACGGCCCATCGTCCAGCGCCATGCGGCCGACCGGCTCTCGGCGCAGGCGCCGGGCCTGCACGTAGGCGTCGCCGAGTAGGCGGCGCTGGCGCTGCTCGATGTGCTCGCGGTAGGCGGCCACGGCCTGGGCGTCCAGCGGCAGGAGCCCAGCCGGAACCGGCGCGGCTGCCGGCGCGGTCGGGATCGCTGCGCGTGCGCGGCTACCCGCATCGCGCCGCACCTGCGCCGCAGGCGCGACGCTGAGAAGCAGCACGACGCTCGGCACGATCGGCGCGGCGCCGCGGTGGCCCGCTCGCGGACCGCCACCGGCGACGGATTCGGCAACGCTCATCGCAGGATTCTGGGCCATCCTCTGGGCCATCGTGCCGGCCGCACCGCCCGCCGCACCGCCCGCCGCAGCGCCCGCCGCAGGGCGGGGCGGGCCGGCGCGCACCGGTTCAGCGCGGCCCGCCGGCCAGCGCGTCGAACACCGGTTCGGCGTCGCCGATCACTTTGGTGGCCAGCGCCAGGCGCACGATGTGCACGGTCTCGATCACCTTCTCGCGCGCGATGCCCTGCTGCGCGATCTTGTCGGCCATCGCGCGTACGCAGGCCGGGCTGGTGCCCGCCAGCGCCGCTGCCAGGTAGATCAACGTGCGCGTGTCCTCGTCGAGCGCGCCGCCCTCGGGTGGCATTGCGAAGCCCTTCGAGCGCACGTGCTCCTGGATCAGGCCGGGGTCGACGGCGACCGATTTCTCGATCGCCGGCGGCACGCGGCCCATGTTCTTGCGCATCATGTCGAGGATGTCTTGCGGATTCATGGTCTGATGTCCTTCGGCGGTGACTGGAATGCCCGGCCCCCACGGGTCGAGCGATCGACTGCACCAGGGAGACGTCGGTCGCCGCGGAAGGATGCGCACCGCTGCCGCGCGAAGCTTGACCAGGATCATGGTCGCGACAAAACGCCAGGCGGGTGCCCGACCGCTGCGATCCATGGCTCGTCCATGGTTCATTTGCGTCAGCTTCGCTCGTCGGTCTGGCGCGTTCATGCTGATAAGGTCGTCCGTCCGTCGGCGCGACGGGCGGGGTTGACCCGTGACGGGAGACAGATGCGATGAAGCTCGGAGCTTGGATCATCGGGGGACTGGCCGTGGGCCTGACCACCAGCGCGGGCATGCTGATGGCCCAGGGCGGCGGCATGCGCGGCATGGGCCCGGGCATGGGCGGCATGGGCGGCATGATGCAGGGCACCGTGCAAGCGCCCCCGGACAACCCGATCACGCCGGAGAAGGTCGCCCTGGGCCGGCAGCTTTATTTCGACGGCCGCCTGTCGCGCGACGGCAGCGTGAGCTGCAACTCCTGCCACAGCGCGGCGGCCGGCGGCGCCGACGGGCGGCCGGTGTCCACTGGCGTTGGCGGCGCGCAGGGCACGCGCAACGCGCCGACGGTGTGGAACGCCGCCTTCCACCAGGCGCAGTTCTGGGACGGCCGTGCGCCCAGTCTCGAGGAGCAGGCCAAGGGGCCGCTGGTGAACCCGGTGGAGATGGGCAACCCCAACTTCGACGCCGTCGTCGCCAAGGTGAAGGCCATACCCGGCTACGTGGTGCAGTTCGAGAAGGTGTTCGGCAAGGAGGGCGTCACCATCGACACCATCGCCAAGGCCATCGCCACCTACGAGCGCACGCTGGTGACGACGGGTTCACGCTTCGACAGCTTCCGCTTCGCCGACAAGGGCGCGCTGACGCAGGCCGAGTTCGACGGCTTCGCCGCCTTCCGCCAGTCGGCCTGCACCACCTGCCACATGGGGCCCGATTTCAACGGGCCGCCGCCGCTGGCGCGCGGCGCCGGCTTCTACCAGGTCTTCCCGCGCTTTCCCGACAACGCGCTGGTCGCGAAGTACAAGCTGATGGACGACCCGGGCCGCTACACCGTGACCAAGAACGAGGCCGACCGCCACGTCTGGCGCGTGCCGACGCTGCGCAACGTGGCGCAGACGGCGCCGTACTTCCACAACGGCCAGGTGCCCACGCTCGAGGAGGCGGTGCGCCTGTGCGCCAAGGGCGGCAGCAACCTCGACCTGAGCGACCGCACGGTGGCCTCGATCACGGCCTTCCTGCGCGCGCTCGACGGCCAGCCGCCGGACCAGACGCCGCCGAAGCTGCCGTGACGAGGAGCCTCGCTTGGCCATCGATGCGATGGCAAAAGGGTTACCGCCTGCCATCGGGCTGAGCAGCGACGAGGCGGCCGCCCGGCTGCGTGCCGACGGGCCGAACGCGCTGCCCGAACCCGCCCACCGCCTGTGGGTGGCGTTGGCGCGCCGCTTCTGGGGCGTCGTACCCTGGATGCTCGAGGGTGCGATCCTGATCGACCTCTGGTTGCAGCGTTGGCTCGAAGCGGCGGTGATCGCCGTGCTGCTGCTGTTCCAGGCCGTCATGGGCACGTTGCAGGAGCAGCGCGCGCATCGCGCGGCCCAGTTGCTGCGCAGTCGCGTCGTCGTCGAGGCACGCGTGCGCCGTGACGGCTACTGGCAGCGCATGCCCGCGCGCGACCTGGTGGCCGGCGATGCGGTGGCGCTGCGCGCGGGCGACATCGTGCCGGCCGACGTGCGACTGGTGCGAGGCGCGCTCTCGGTCGACCTGTCTTCGCTGACCGGCGAATCGCTGCCGGTGGACGAGGCGGCCGGTGCCGAGTTGCCGGCCGCAGCCGTCGTGCGGCACGGCGAGGCGGTGGCGGAGGTCACCGCCACCGGGGCACGCACCCGCAACGGCCGCCTGGCGTCGCTGCTCGCGCAGACCCAGGCACCCGGGCGGCTGCAGACGCTGGCGGTGCAGACCGCGCGCATGCTGCTCGGCTTCGACGTCCTGCTCATCGGCGTGGTGCTGGCCGCCGCGACGGTGCACGGGCACCTGGGCGTCGGCATGCTGCCCTTCGTGCTCATGCTGCTGGTGGCCTCCGTACCGGTGGCGTTGCCGGCAATGTCGACGCTGTCGGCCACGCTCGGGGCCGCGCGCCTGGCCGAACAGGGCGTGCTCGTCACACGGCTGGCGGCGCTGGACGCGGCCGCGGCGATGGGCGTGCTGTGCCTGGACAAGACTGGGACCGTGACCGAGAACCGGCTCGTGGTGACAGCACTGCAGCCGGCGCCCGGCACCGACGAGGCCACCCTGCTGCAGCGTGCCGTCTGGGCCTCGGACGAAGCCACCCAGGATCCGATCGACCTCGCATTGCTGGCCTCGGCACGCGAGCGCGGCGTGCCACTGCAGGCTGAACGCCTGGCATACACGGCGTTCGACCCCGAGACCAAGCATGCGATGGCCGAGGTGCGCGACGCGAACGGCCGTCTGCGTGTGCTCAAGGGCGAACCGCTGTCCGTGGCACGCCTCGTCGGCGCCGATGCCGAGGCAACCGCGCGTTTGGTCGAGGCGCTGGCCGCCGACGGCGAGCGCGTGCTCGCCGTCGGTTCGGTGCGCGACGGCGCGGCCAGGCTCGACGGCCTGATCGCCTTTGCGGACCCGCTGCGCTCGGACAGCGCGGCGCTGGTGCAGGCGCTGCGCCAGCAGGGCGTGCGCGTGGTGCTCGTCACCGGCGACGGCGAAGCGACGGCGCGGGCGGTCGCACGCCGCCTGGGCCTGGAGGGCGAGGTGGCGACGGCCGGGGCAGTAGCTGCGGATGCGCCACCGCAACAGCTGGCGCGCTTCGGCGTCTACGCGCGCGTGCTGCCCGAGGACAAGCTGCGCCTGGTGCAGGCCTGGCAGCGCGCCGGCGCGGTCGTCGGCATGACCGGCGACGGCGTCA
The DNA here is from genome assembly GCA_938022295.1 of uncultured Burkholderiaceae bacterium. Classification (GTDB taxonomy): domain Bacteria; phylum Pseudomonadota; class Gammaproteobacteria; order Burkholderiales; family Burkholderiaceae_C; genus Calidifontimicrobium. The sequence continues at coordinate 7,425 of CALIDR010000284.1, read as the reverse complement.
ACGACGCACCGGCGCTGGCGCAGGCCGATGTCGGCATCGCGGTGGCCGGCGCGACCGACGTGGCGCGTGCGTCGGCCGGCATGCTGTTGACGCGCCCGGGCCTGGCCGACATCCAGACGGCCATTCGCGTCAGCCGCACGATGCGTCAGCGCATGCAGTCGTGGATGCTGGCGATGATCTCGCGCAAGACCGGCGTGCCCGGTTTCCTGGCGCTGGGCGTCGTGGTCTTCGGCGGCTTCGTGATCGATCCACTGCTGATGGTGCTGTTCATGCTGGCCGGCGACCTGTCCACCTTCGCGCTATCGGGCGACCGCGTGACGCCCTCCCCCCGCCCCGACCCCTGGCGCATGCGGCCGCTGGCGGTGACCGGCGTGGTGCTCGGGCTCGTGCTGCTCGTGTCGAGCCTGGGCGTGCACCACGCCGTGGTCACCGCCTGGCAGCTCGACGAGCGCCAGGCGCACACCGCGAGCTTCGTATGGCTGACCTTCGCGGCCGGCCAGTCCGTCCTCTACGCGGTGCGCCACCGCGGCTGGTGCTGGCAAAGGCCTTGGCCGGGCCGATCGCTGGTGACGGCCACCGCTGTCGGCATCGTCACGGCCGGGCTTTTCGCAACCCTCGGCTGGCTGATGGCACCGATCCCCCTATCCGCCACGGCGGCGCTGCTCGTGGCGGCGCTGGTCTTGCTGCTGGTGCTCGACACCGCGAAGCGGCTGTCGCACGGGGCTGTGAACGCGTGATCATCCGCACGCGGGCCGTCCCAATGCCCGAAACGCGGCTCTTCGATGTCCCGACCCGCACGGCCGCAGAAGGCATCGCACCGCATGCGCCTGACCCGGTCCGATCGGGCCGGCACCGGGCCGCAGGTGTCGTCGCCGCGCGCGGCCGACCCATCAGCCCGCGCAGCACCGTCGGCCGCCCGCCCGCTGCACCGGCGGGCAAAGCACGCTGCCGTAGGAGCAGAACACGCAGCAGTCGCCCGGCTTCGGGTGCAGCAGCGCGTGGCAGGCGGGGCACTCGTGGAACCACTGGCAGGCGTCGGTGGGCATGATCTCGCGCTGCGCGTGCCCGCACGACGGACATGTCAGGACCGACACCGTGACGATCTCGCTCATGGCGCCGCCGCGACGGGTTGCGACGGGTATCCGGCGTTGCGCGTCGCTTCGGTCAGCGCCTGGACGCCGGTGCGCGCGTCGTCGAAGCGCACCACGGCCTCGCGCCGCGGCAGGCTGACGGTGGCCTGCTCGACACCGGGCACGCGCAGCAGGGCCTGCTTGACGGTGATCGGGCAGGCGGCGCAGTTCATCCCCGGGACGGACAGCGTGACGGTGCGCGGCGCGGCCGCGGCGGCGTCGACGAGGGCCGCGAGCGCGGCGACGGCAGCGGCACGGGCAAGGAAGGTCATGTCGGGCCTTTCGATCAATAGAACCAGGGGGCGATCCACGGCAAGCCAAGCACCAGCGCGAGCAGCAGCACGACGGCGACGAACAGCGCCCGGTACGCGCGCCTGAAGCGGGGCGCGGCGCACACTTGCCCGGCGGTGCATTCCCCGGCCGGCCGCCACAGGCGCCAGCCGGCGACCCCGAGTGCAGCCAGCGCGATGGCGACGAACAGCGGCTGCCAAGCCTCGAGCGCCGTCAGGTGGGCGATCCATGCGCCCGACGCGCCGACCAGCAGCAGGACCAGCGGCCCCACGCAGCAGGCCGATGCGGCCAGTGCAGCCAGCGCGCCCGCGGCCAGCGCGGCGGCGGGCGACGGACGGAGCGGAGGTGACGGCGGTCGGGTCGACATGGCCGTAAGCTTCGCTCCGTACCCCGGTACGGAGTCAAGCGCCATGACCACGACCCCACGCGACGCCTTCATGACCATCGGCGAACTCGCGCAGCGCGCCGGCGTCGGGGTCGAGACGGTCCGTTACTACCAGCGTCGCGGCCTGCTGGCCGAGCCGCCGCGGCCAGCCGGCGGGATCCGCCGCTATGGCGCCGCGGCGCTCGACCGCCTGCGCTTCGTGCGCGCGGCGCAGCGGCTGGGCTTCAGCCTCGACGAGGTGGCCGAATTGCTGGCGCTGGAGGACGACCGCCAGTGCGCCGCCGCCCGCGCGCAGGCCGAGCGCAAGCTTGCCGAGGTGCGCGCACGGCTGGCCGACCTGCAGCGCATCGGGGCCGCGCTCGACGACCTGGTCACGCGCTGCCGCGGCACCCGCGGCCACGTGTCCTGCCCGCTGATCGCCGCCCTGCGCGACCGGTGAGTTCGGGGCCGGCGATGCGAGCCGCGGCCGCGCGCGGGGGCCGACGACGCGCCGGCCTGCCTGGTTCATTTGCGCCATGCCGGCGTCGCGTGCTGCCGCGTTGAATGGGCCGAGGGGTCGTCCCTCGCAACCGGAACCAGGAGATCGCGATGAAGAAGTCCCTGATGTCCCTCGCTGTCCTCTCGCTGTCGGCGGGGCTGCTGACCGCGGCGCCGGTGCAGGCTGCGCCGTTTGGATGGCGCCATGCGGCACCGGGCTACTACTACGCCGACAAGCAGGTCGACCGCGCCACGGTCGAGAAGAAAGCCAAGGAAGCGCTCGCCGGCGTGACCAAGGGCGAGGCGTGGAAGAGCCCCAGCGGTGTCAATCACATCCCGCTCGTCAACAAGGACAAGCTGGTGGTCGGCAACCTGTGGGAAGACGCCGACCTGGGCGCGCTCGAAGTGGGCGCGTTCTGGGTCGGCCGCGGCGGCACCAAGGCCGAGCTGGTCAGCGGCGGCAAGGTCGTCGGCACCCTGTGGATCCAATGACGACACCCGGCGCTGCCCGCCCCGGTGGCCTCGCCCACGCGCCCCATGCGGCAGCGGTCCGCCGACCGTGCGTGCGGTCTCCCCTTCGGCGTCAGCGCTCGGTGCGCGCGGCGAGGGCGAAAGCGATTTGTGCCCGGGTATGCACGCCGAGCTTGAACATGATGCGCCGCAGGTGGTTGCGCACGGTGTGAAAGCTCAGCCCCAACCGCTGCGCGATTCGCTTGTCCGGCAGGCCCTGCGCCACCAGGTGCACGATTTGCGCTTCGCGCACGGTCAGTGTCGCGGTCGGCGGCGGCGCAGCGGGAGGGTCGGCGACGGCGGCGCTGCCGCAGACGTCGTGCGCGGCCGCGACCGCCTTCACGAGGCCGCACAGCATCGTCGCCCGCGCCGCGTCGACGTGGCCGCCGAGCAGTGCCAGCACCCAGGCCGGGGCGGCGCCCGACGGTACGAGGTGCAGCAAGTCGCCGGCGACGGCCAGCGTCACCGGCAGCGTCGCGTCGGCACCGGCGCGCGCCGTCGCGGCACGCACGCGCAGTTCGTGTTGTGTCAGCCCCCGCGGCAGGCGACCGCTGGCGGCGTGCCAGGCCCGATCGTCGCCAGCTGCCTCGTGCAGCCAGCCCGCCCATCGCGGCCGCACGAGGGGTCGTACCCAGCGCTGGCTCAGCTGCGCGAGCCAGGCGTCCCGATCCCGATCGGTGGCGCCTCGCGCGGCGATCATGTCGTGCCACGCCGCGTCTTCGGGCTGCGTCCCGCCGCAGGGCTCGAGGTGCACGAGCCATGCCGTGGCGCCATCGGCGAGTGCGATCGGCTCGAGGCGCGCGCTCGCCGCCTGTGCACGCCCTTGCGGCAGGTCCAGCTGCACGAGCGCCGAACTCTGCAGGTCGGCAAGCGCCAGGCCGTAGTCGAGGCAGCAGCCGCGCGCGCCGCCACTGTGGACCCACCGCGTGCACCGCAGCGCGTCACCGTTGGGTTTCGCGCCAATGGGATCGGGCGCGACGGCGGCAGCGAGCGCTGCGGAGCACGCGAGCACGCGATGGTCGGCGTCCACCAGCATCAGCCAGCCGGGCCAGCGCTGCACGATGCGCGCCAGCACCTGCACCTCGGTGGCCGGTGCCGCGGTTGGCGTGTGGCCTGCGCGGGACAGTGGATTCAGGGTCGTCGCGACATCACGCGCCATCGCGTCAGTCCCTTGGGCGCGGGCGGTGTCAGGCCGCGCACGGCACGCAGAATGGCACGCGCACCACCTGCAGCGTCACGTGGCTGATCTCGAAACGCTCGTGCAGCCGCTCGGTCGCGTCGCGCAGGAAATCGTCGTCGCCAGGGCCGCCGGGCATTTCGAGGTGCGCGGTGAGCGCGACCTCCGACGTCCCCATCGCCCACACGTGCAGGTCGTGGACGCCGGCCACGCCGGGCAGCGACTCGAGCAACGCGCGCACCTCGCGCAGGTCGACGTGCTCGGGCACGCCGTCGAACATCAGGTGCAGCGATTGCCGGAACAGGCTCCACGTGCCCCAGACGATCACGCCGGCGATCAGCAGGCTCGCCACCGGGTCGATCCAGTGCCAGCCCAGGTAGAGCACCAGCAGGCCGGCGACGACGACGCCCGCCGAGACGAGCGCATCGGCCGCCATGTGCAGGAACGCGCCGCGGATGTTGAGGTCGCGCTCGCGCCCGCGCATGAACAGCAGTGCGGTGGCGGTGTTGACGACGATGCCGACGGCCGCCACCGCGATGATTGTCGTGCCTTCGACCGACGCCGGCTGCTGCAGCCGCCCGAGCGCCTCCCACGCCAGCGCGCCCATCGCCACCAACAGCAGCAACGCATTGACGAACGCCGCGAGGATGCTGGCGCGCTTCCAGCCGTAGGTGTGGCGCAGGTCCGGCCGCAGCCGCCCGGCGAGCGCGCCGCTCCAGGCGAGCACCAGCCCGGCGACGTCGCTCAGGTTGTGGCCGGCGTCGGCCAGCAGCGCGAGCGAGCCGGTCTTCCAGCCTTAGAACGCCTCGACGGCGACGAAACCGACGTTGAGCGCGATGCCGATCGCGAACGCGCGGTCGAAGCGCTGCGGCGCGTGGGCGTGGGCATGGTCGTGACCGCCGCCGCGACGGCCGGTGTCGGCGTGCGCGTGGTCTTGCCCATGGTCGTGATCGTGTTCGGCGCTGGTGTTCATCGGTGGGGGGCCTCGGGGTGGCGCGTGGCGATGCAACGCAGCGTTACGGCATCAGGCCGCGCCACGGCAGCGGTGACGCCCATGACGAGCAGGGGTCAGGCCGCGGCACCCCCACGCTCGTACCACGTCTTGCTGGCGTTGACGACGCGCACGACGAGCAGCATCACCGGCACCTCGATCAGCACGCCGACGACGGTGGCCAGCGCCGCGCCGGACTCGAAGCCGAACAGGCTGATCGCCGCGGCCACCGCGAGCTCGAAGAAGTTGCTGGCGCCGATCAGCGCCGACGGGCACGCGACGTTGTGCTTCTCGCCGACACGCCGGTTGAGCCAGTACGCGAGGCTCGAGTTGAAGAACACCTGCACCAGGATTGGCACCGCGAGCATCGCGATCACCAGCGGCTGCTCGAGGATCGCCTTGCCCTGGAAACCGAACAGCAGCACGAGCGTGGCCAGCAGCGCGGCGACCGACCACGGCCCGATCCGCGCGAGCGCGGCGTCGAACGCGGCGGTGCCGCGCGCAAGCAGCCGCCGGCGCCACCACTGCGCGAGGATCACCGGGATGACGATGTACATCAGGACCGAAGTCAGCAGCGTGTCCCATGGCACCGTGATCGCCGACAGCCCGAGCAGCAGCGCGACGATCGGCGCGAACGCGAACACCATGATCGTGTCGTTGAGCGCAACCTGGCCGAGCGTGAACATCGGATCGCCCCCGGTCAGCCGGCTCCAGACGAACACCATCGCCGTGCACGGCGCGGCGGCCAGCAAAATCAGCCCGGCGACGTAGCTGTCGAGCTGGTCGGCCGGCAGGTACGGTGCGAACACGTGGCGGATGAAGATCCATGCCAGCAGCGCCATCGAGAACGGCTTGACGGCCCAGTTGATGAACAGCGTCACGCCGATGCCGCGCCAGTGGTCCTTCACCTGGCCGAGCGCGCCGAAGTCGACCTTCAGCAGCATCGGGATGATCATCACCCAGATCAGCAGGCCCACCGGGAGGTTGACCTGCGCATACTCCATGCGGCCGATGGCCTGGATCGGACCCGGAAACAGCTGGCCGACGACGATGCCGGCCACGATGCACAGGAACACCCACAGCGTGAGGTAGCGCTCGAAGAACGTGAGCGGCGCCGGGGCGGCGGCGGTCTTGGGCAGCGTCTGGGCGGTCATCGTGGAGAGTCAGGTCAGTGCGATCTGCTCGAGCGCGCGTTGCAGCGCGGCGCGCTCCATCGTCTCGAGCGGCAGCGCGAGCAGCTGCAGCATGCGGTAGCCGATCGCCTGGCGCGTCAGCTCGAACGCGCGGCGCTTGCCGTCGTCGCCGCCTTCGGCGTTCGACGGGTCGGGGTAGCCCCAGTGCACCTTGACGGGCGCCTCGCCGGCGCGGCCGACGAATGCCGGGCAGACCTCGGCGGCGGCGCTGTCGCACACCGTGATAACGATCGACAGCGGTGGAGCACCGGCGGCGGCGAACTCGTCCCAGCTCTTGCTGCGCACGCCGGCGATGTCGACGCCGGCGCGCGCGAGTGCCTCGAGCGCGAACGGGTTGATGCGCCCGCTCGGCGCGCTGCCCGCGCTGTGCGCGACGACGTCGCGCCCGAGCTTGCGCGCCCAGTGGTTGAGCATGCCCTCGGCCAGCACGCTGCGTGCCGAGTTGTGCGTGCACAGGATCAGGACGTGCGTCGTCATCGCGGCACGCGTGGCATCAGCAGCACGAGTCGGCGGACTTCACCGCGATGCCCACCGGCCGGCCCCGCGGCGCGCAGCACGCGCCTTCGGCCGCGGGCGCCGCCTGCGTCGGCTTCTCGTTGAACACGGGGATGTTGGCCAGCGTGTGGAAGTGCTCCCACGCGATGCCCTGCGGGTCGGTGACCCAGTGCTTCTCGCTCCTCGCGTAGCAGCAGGTCGTCTCGCCTTCGTCGAGCAGCGTCATGTCGGCCGCTTCGGCGCGCGCCTTCATCGCGGCGAGTTCGGCGCCATCGTCGGTCTGGATGCCGAGGTGGTCGATGCCGGCGCGCTCGCCGCGCGTCGAGATCGCGAAGTTGACCGGCGGGTCGTCGAGCATCCACTTGGCGTAATCGCTCTCGACGCGCGCCGGCTCGGCGGCGAACAGCTTCGAATAGAAGCCGATGCTGCGGGCGAGGTCGTCGACGTGCAGGTGGACGTGGAAGCGCTTCATCGGGGTCTCGGGGTCGTGGTGGAAGGGATGGAGGCCGCGGCGCAGGCGGCGGGCTCGTCGCAGCCGGCACCCTGGCAGCAGTGGGCCGTCAGATACGCCAGCAGCGCATTCATCTGCGCGAGCGCCGGCCGGTAAATCAGGTGCCGGCCGTCGCGCTCCTGCGTGGCGAGCCCGGCGTGCAGCAGTTCCTTGAGGTGGAACGACAGCGTCGACGCCGGCACGCCGAGCAGCGCTGACAGCGTCCCTGGCGTCAGGCCCTGCGGGCCGGCGCCGACGAGCGCGCGGAACACACGCAGGCGCATGT
>CALIDR010000283.1 GCA_938022295.1 uncultured Burkholderiaceae bacterium | reverse complement strand
TGCGAGCAGCAGTACCGTCTGCACGCCGACGAGCGCACGCAGCGCGAACGCCGGGTGGCACAGGTCGACCGGCGCCGTGCCGACCCCGGGCGCGGCCGCGCGCGCCTCGAACGTGCCCGGCCGCGTGCTCGCCGCCCAGGTCGACGACGGGGGGTCGGGCTGCGTCGGCGGGTCGGCAGGCGGGGGCGGCATCGCGGCAGGCGGCCGATAGAATCAGGCGGCTTGTGGCCATTGTCGGCGCCGCCCGCGCGCACCGAGTGTCCGAATGGCCCGCCTTCGACCCCCCAGTCCCGGCCGCCGACCACACACCGGGCTCCGCCATGACCGCCCCCGACCCCCTCGCCAACAAGTCCGAAGCCTGGTCGGCGCTTTTCGCCGAGCCGGTCGACGCGCTCGTGCAGCGCTACACCGCCAGCGTCGGCTTCGACCGGCGGCTGTGGCGCGCCGACATCGACGGCAGCCTCGCGCACGCGCGCATGCTCGCCGCGCAGGGGATCATCGGCGCGCAGGACCTGGCCGACATCGAACGCGGCATGGCGCAGATCGCCCGCGAAATCGAGGCCGGCACGTTCGAGTGGAAGCTCGAGCTCGAGGACGTGCACCTGAACATCGAGGCGCGGCTGACGGCGCTCGTCGGCGACGCCGGCAAGCGGCTGCACACCGGGCGCAGCCGCAACGACCAGGTCGCCACCGACATCCGGCTGTGGCTGCGCGGCGAGATCGACACGATCGCCGGCCTGCTGGCGCAGCTGCAGCGCGTGCTGGTGGACCAGGCCGATCGCCATGCCGACGTCGTGATGCCCGGCTTCACGCACCTGCAGGTCGCGCAGCCGGTGAGCTTCGGCCACCACCTGCTCGCCTACGTCGAGATGTTCGCGCGCGACGCCGAGCGCCTGGCCGACGTGCGCCGACGCGTCAACCGCCTGCCGCTCGGCGCCGCGGCGCTCGCCGGCACCAGCTACCCGCTCGACCGCGAGCGCGTCGCGCGCGAGCTCGGCATGGAAGGCGTGTGCCAGAACAGCCTGGATGCGGTGAGCGACCGCGACTTCGCGATCGAGTTCGCCGCCGCGGCCAGCCTCGCGATGGTGCACGTCAGCCGGCTGAGCGAGGAGCTGATCCTGTGGATGAGCCAGCCGTTCGGCTTCGTCGCGCTGCCCGACCGCTTCTGCACCGGCAGCTCGATCATGCCGCAGAAGAAGAACCCCGACGTGCCCGAACTGGCGCGCGGCAAGACCGGGCGCATCGTCGGCCACCTGATGGGGCTCGTGACGATGATGAAGGGCCAGCCGCTGGCCTACAACAAGGACAACCAGGAAGACAAGGAACCGCTGTTCGACACCGTCGACACGCTGCGCGACACGCTGCGCATCTTCGCCGACATGCTGGGCGGGCTGCAGGTGCGGCCCGAGGCGATGGAAGCCGCGGCCCGCCGCGGCTACGCGACGGCGACCGACCTTGCCGACTACCTGGTCAAGAAGGGCCTGCCGTTCCGCGACGCGCACGAGACGGTCGCCGCGGCGGTCAAGGCCGCGATCGGGCGCGGCGTCGACCTCGCGGCGCTGTCCATCGACGAACTGCGCGCGTTCCACCAGGCGATCGACGCCGACGTCTACGACGTGCTGTCGCTGCGCGGCTCGATGGCCGCGCGTGCCGTACCCGGCGGCACCGCGCCGGCGCAGGTGCGCGCGCAGGTGGCGCGACACCGGCAGCGGCTCGGCGACGCTTAGAGCCGCGGCACACCGGGGTCGAATCCGGCCTCACGTACCGCGCTCAGGTGGCCTTGTCGTTCACGTCGACGGCGCGTTGACCCACAGAGGGCCGGGCGCCGCCGCGTCGGGGAACCGTTCGGGCGGACTCGCGACGTCGGCTCGAGGCATCGCCCCGACCTCGACGGCGTGATGTCCACTCGCTGCCCGCAACCGCGCATGTCCTGTCCCGCGCGCCCATCATGGCGCGCTGCGCCGCCCTCAGACCCCTTCGACTCGCGGATCCCCCTCACGCACCAGGGCAGCGAAGTGCTTGCGGTCCAGCGTCACCAGCGCTTCGGCCCCGCTCTTGCGCGCGGCCGCCAGGTGCAGGTAGTCATACACCGCACCGCCGCGCACGCCGCGCAGCTGCGCCTGCGCCAGCGCCGCCATCACGTCGCGTTCGGACAGCGTCACGGTCTTCACGTACGGCAGCACGCTCTCGCGCAGCAGGCAGTACGCGAGATCGGCTCCGATGCGCAGGCCCTGGGCGCCTGCGGTCAGCGTGGAGAACACTTCGGCCGGTGCATGCACGTACAGCGCGTGGCCGCCCTGCAGCAGCAGGGCGTTGCAGGCTTCGTGATGCGGTTCGGCCTCGTGCAACGAGGCCAGCACGACCGAACTGTCGAGCAGACGCACGCTTCAGGAGGGGTTCAGCGGCGCCGCGCCCGCGTGGCCTGCGCCCGGCGCTCGTCGCGAATGGCCGCCGCCGCATCCAATTGCTCCCCCGCAGCCGCCAGCACCAAGCGCCCGGCCTTTCGCACGAGAGCCGGCTCGGCTGGTGCCTCGAGCGTGAGTTCGATGCGATCGGCCACCACTTCGACGTGGAACCGCGCGCCTGCAGCCAGCCGCAGCCGCTTGCGCACCTCGCTCGGCAAGACGACGCGGCCGGTGCTGTCCAACTTGGTGGTGGAGGAGGTGCTGGTGCTCATGGTGGCGAAACCGGGTTGCAGCATGGGACGCGAACTGGGACCGAGCCTGCCATACCTCGCCCATGGCCGGTGGGCTGACCTTCCTGCCGTGCCCCACCACGGCAGCAGGATGCCGGCTGCGGACATGGCGCGTGACCCCCAGCCCGCTGCCGAAACCCAGCGCCTTGGCCAGGCGACCGCACCTGACGATGGCTTCCCGTTCGCCACCGATGGGCCGTGGTCGTCCGGCCCCGTGCGGGCGGTGGCGTGAACGATGAAGTCGACCGCCTGCTCGTGCATCAGCAGCGCGCGACCGCCCTCAGCCACGCCCCTCGGCGGCCGCGCACAGCGCTTCGACGTGTGCCGCGACGGCCGGCGGCACGTCGGCGTGCGCGCGCAGCGCCGCGAGCAGCGCCCGCGCGGCCTCGACGTTGCCGCGGTAGCCGGGCACGCACGCGGCCAGCGTCGCGACCTGCGGCGGGTGGCGCTGCTCGAAGCGGCGTTCGAGCGCGAACGGGTCGCGCGTGCCGGCGCCGGGCCACAGCGCCTCGGTGAGCTGCAGCCAGCGGTCGACGGCGTGGCCTTGGATCAGCCGGGTGGCGGCGAGCACCTCGCCGCGCGCGAGCCGCGACAGGCCGACGACGAGGTTCGACAGCGCCTCGCCGACGAGCCACCCGCGGTCGGGCAGCGCCGGGTCGGGCAGCGCGCGCCGTGGCCGTTCGAGGCCGCCGGGTGCGCCGGCACGCTGCCAGACGACGCGCCCGGGCGCGAACGGAATCGCCGCCAGCTCGGCCGGCTCGAAGACGGCGAACTCGCAGAACACGCCGTCGTCCATCAGCGCGCGGTGGCCGTCGACGGCGTTGCGGTAGTGCCAGGCCAGCGGCTGCGCGGCGGCGAGCCAGCCGAGGCGGTCGACGTAGGCGGCCTTGGCGCCGGGGGCGACGACGACGAAGAAGTCGAGGTCGGACCATGCGTCCAGGCGCGCCGTCTCGACGCCCACCGAGCCGAGGCCGATCAGCGCCAGCGCGTCGGGGCGCGCGGCCAGCGCCCGGCCGATCGCGTCCAGCCGCTGCAGCAGGCGCTGCGCGGGGTCGAACGCCGGCAGCGCGAGCGCGAGCACTTCCTCGCCGCCGTCCCACTCGCCGGTGGCGACGAACCCGAGGCGCTCGTAGAAGCCCTTCGCCGAGTGCGGCCCGGGCACGACCGAGGTGCGCAGCGTGCGCTGCCCCGGGTAACGCCGTTGCACGTGCTCGACGACGCGCGCGATCGTCGCACGCCCGATGCCCTGACCCTGGCGCGGGGCGTCGATCATGAAGCGCCACAGCGCGATCGCCGGCTGGGCCGCCGGCGGCACCGCGAGGCCCGTGTCCTCGACCATCACGAAACCGGCGACGTCGTCGCCGGCGACGACGGCGCGGCACCACGCCTCGGGATGGAAGTGCGCCTGTGCGATCGACACCGCGTTCGACGCCACCGAGGCCTGCTGCCCGGGCTTCGGCGCGAGGCGCAGCACGGCGCGCAGGTTCTCGCGCGTGATCTCGCGCAGGGTGACGGCAGCGCTCATCGGCCCGCATCGTCGCGGGGCGGGCGGCGTGGTGTCAAGGCGCGCGCGCCTTGACGTGGCGCAGCCGCGCGGCGACGCCGATGCCCAGAATGCGGTCTTCCACCGCCGGCCCGGACCCGAGGAGCCCCCGATGAGCACGACCGAACGCGTCTGGCTGCAGCACTATCCGCGAGGCATCGCGCCGGAGGCCGACGTCGCGGCCTACGCGTCGCTCGTGGAGATCTTCGCCCACAGCTGCGAGCGCTTCGCCGCCCTGCCCGCCTACACCAACATGGGCGTGACGCTGACCTACGCCGAGCTCGAACACGCCAGCCGCGCCTTCGCCGCGTTCCTGCAGGGCAAGCTCCGGCTGGGCAAGGGCGACCGCATCGCGATCATGCTGCCCAACCTGCTGCAGTACCCGGTGGCGATGTTCGGCGCGCTGCGCGCCGGGCTGGCCGTCGTCAACACCAACCCGCAGTACACGGCGCGCGAACTCGAGCACCAGCTGAAGGACTCGGGCGCCAAGGCGATCGTCGTGCTCGAGAACTTCGCCCACACGCTGCAGGAGGTGCTGGCGAAGAACCCGGACCTGCGCCTGCACGTGATCACGACCGAGGTCGGCGACCTGTTCCCGATCGTCAAGGAGCTGATCGTCAACGCCGTCGTCAAGTACGTCAGGCACATGGTGCCCGAGTGGCACATTCCGGGCACGATCGGGTTCAACGCCGCGCTGCGCGAGGGCAACCACCTGCCGCTCGAGCCGGTGCCGCTGGCGCGCGACGACATCGCGTTCCTGCAGTACACCGGCGGCACCACCGGCGTGGCCAAGGGCGTCGTGCTGACGCACGCCAACATGGTGGCCAACCTGCCGCAGGTGGGCGCGTGGATCGCGCGCGACCTCGTCGACGGCGAGGAGGTGTGCGTGATCCCGCTGCCGCTGTACCACGTCTGCGCGCTGACGATGAACCTGGTGTGCGTCAAGATCGGCGCCCAGGTCGTGCTGATCACGAACCCGCGCGACCTGCCCGACTTCGTCGCCACGCTGCAGCGCACGCCGTTCACGATGATGATCGGCGTCAACACGCTCTACGCGGCGCTGCTGAACCACCCCGGCTTCGAGAACGTCGACACCCGCCGCGTCAAGGTCGTCTCCGCCGGCGGCATGGCGGTGCAGCGCGTCGTCGCCGAGCGCTGGAAGCAGCGCACCGGGGTGCCGATCGTCGAGGGCTACGGCCTGACCGAGACGGCGCCGGTGGTGACGTCCAACGCGCTGGACATCGTCGACTGGACGGGCACGATCGGCCTGCCGATCCCGTCGACCGAGGCCGTCGTGCTCGACGATGCCGGCCGCGTGCTGCCGCCCGGCGAGAGCGGCGAGATCTGCGTGCGCGGCCCGCAGGTGATGAGGGGATACTGGCACCGGCCCGACGAGACGGCCAAGGTCTTCACGCCCGACGGCTGGCTGCGCACCGGCGACATGGGCTCCATGGACGAGCGCGGCTTCTTCCGCATCACCGACCGCAAGAAGGACATGATCGTCGTCTCGGGCTTCAAGGCCTTCCCGAACGAGGTCGAGGACGACGTCGCGATGCACCCGGGCGTGCTCGAGGTGGCCGCGGTGGGCGAGCCCGACGAGAAGTCGGGGGAGGTGGTGAAGATCGTCGTCGTGCGCAAGGACCCGGCGCTGACCGCCGACGACCTGCTCGCGCACTGTCGGCAGCACCTGACCGGCTACAAGGTGCCGAAGATCGTCGAGTTCCGCGACGAGCCGCTGCCGAAGACCAACATCGGCAAGATCCTGCGCCGCGAACTGCGGCGCGCGAACTGAGCGCGGCCGCCGGCGGCGCCGCGCCGGGCGGGCCGGTCAGCGGCGCCGGGCGCGCTGCTCGTCCTCGTGCATGTGGCGCACGAAGTAGCGCACGTAGAAGCCGGCCATGCCGAGCATGAACACGATGCTGCCGAGGCTGAGCAGGCCGACGTCGCTGGTGAAGAGGTCCTTCAGGGCGTGCATGGCGCATTCTCCTGTCGATGACGGGGCCATTCGACGCCGGTCCGGGCGCCGGCGTTCTGACATACCTCAAAGGGTATGCAGAAGACCGCGCCAGCGGCGTGCGGATCAGCCGGCGGCGTCGAGCTCGCGCAGCTTGCGGTACAGCGTGCGCAGGCTCAGGCCCAGCGCACGCGCGAGCTCCGCGCGGCTGCCG
>CALIDR010000282.1 GCA_938022295.1 uncultured Burkholderiaceae bacterium | reverse complement strand
GACAAGTCGAGACGGCACGTCGTGGCCACGCGATCTCCGGACAGGCCGTCATGAACGCCCCCCACGACACCCCGCTGCGCATCGCCGTGCCGCCCGCGGTGGGCGTGCGCCAGCCGCTGATCGACGGCGTGGAGAAGGTCACCGGCCGTGCGCAGTACACGGCCGATCTGCCGGCGCGGCATGCGCTGGTGGGCGCGATCCTGCGCAGCCCGCTTGCCCACGCGCGGATCCGCGGCATCGACACCCGTGCCGCGCGGCAGATTCCCGGCGTGCGCGCGGTCGTCACCGGCGACGACTGCGACGTGCCCTACGGCGTCATCCCCATCGCGCAGAACGAGTTCCCGCTGGCGCGCGACCGTGTCCGCTATCGCGGCGAACCGGTGGCGGCGGTGGCGGCGGTGGATGAGCCCACCGCACGCGCGGCGCTGGCCGCCATCGTGCTCGACCTCGAGCCGCTGCCGGCGCTGTTCGACGCCAAGGCGGCGCTGGCGCCGGACGCGATCCAGTTGCACGAGAACAAGCCCGGCAACATCGAGCGCGAAGTCGACCATACCTTCGGCGACCTCGAAGCCGGCTTCGCGCAGGCAGACCTGGTGCGCGAGCAGAGCTTTCATTACGCCGAAGTCACGCACGCAATGATGGAGCCGAATGCCGCGCTCGCCGAGTGGGACGCCGAACGCGGCAGGCTGACGCTGCATTCGGTGACGCAGGTGCCGTACTACGTGCACCTGGCCCTGGCCCGCTGCCTGCGGCTGGACGAATCGCAGATCCGCGTGGTGAAGCCCTTCGTCGGCGGCGGCTTCGGCCACCGCACCGAGACGCTGAACTTCGAGGTCATCGCCGCGCTGCTGGCGCGCGCCGCCAACGGCACGGTGAAGCTGGAACTGTCGCGCGAGGAGACCTTCCTCACCCATCGCGGCCGGCCGGAAACCGACGTGCGGCTGAAGATCGGCCTCACGTCGCGAGGCGAGATCACCGCCATCGACTGCGAGGTGATCCAGCGCGGCGGCGCCTATGCCGGCTATGGGCTGGTGACGATCCTCTATGCCGGCGCGCTGCTGCATGCCATCTACACCGTGCCTGCCAGCCGCTACCACGGCCTGCGCGTGTACACGAACACGCCGCCCAACGGCGCCATGCGCGGCCACGGCTCGGTCGACGTTCGGCATGCGTTCGAAGCGCTGCTGGACAGCATGGCCGCAGAACTCGGCCTCGATCCGTTCGCCGTGCGGCGGGCGAATCTCATCACGGCGCCGTTTCGCACCATCAACGACCTGCAAGTCAACTCCTGCGGGCTGGCCGAGTGTCTCGACAAGGTCGAGGCCGCCTCCGGCTGGCGCACGCGGCGCGGCAAGCTGCCCAAGGGCCGCGGGCTCGGCATGGCCTGCTCGCATTACGTCAGCGGCTCGGCCAAGCCGGTGCACTGGACCGGCGAGCCGCACGCGGTGGTGAATCTCAAGCTCGACTTCGACGGCAGCATCACCGTGCTCACCGGTGCCGCCGACATCGGCCAGGGCTCCTCGACGTTGATCGCGCAGGCGGTGGCCGAGGTGCTCGGCCTGTCGCTGGAACGCCTGCGCGTGCTCGCCAACGACAGCGCGGTGACGCCGAAGGACAACGGCTCGTATTCGTCGCGCGTGTCGTTCATGGTCGGCAACGCGGCGATCCGCGCCGCGCGCGAGCTGCGCGACGTGCTGGTGAAAGCGGCGGCACGCAAGCTCGGCGTCGCCGCGGACGAAGTCGAATGCCTCGGCGAGCTGTACCGAGCCGTCGGCACCGAGCGCATGTTGAGCTACAAGGAGGTCGTCGCCGCCGCGCTCGAGGACACCGGCACGCTGACGGTCAAGGGCGTCTGGTCCACGCCGGTCGAAGTGCAGGGCGGCAAGTTCAAGGGCGCGGCGGTCGGCACCGGGGCGGGGTACTCGTACGCGGCGCAGGTCGTCGAAGTCGACGTCGACGAGGACACCGGCGTCGTGAAAGTCGTGCGCGTGTGGGTCGCGCACGACTGCGGACGCGCGATCAATCCACTCGCGGTCGAAGGGCAGGTGCAGGGATCCGTGTGGATGGGCATGGGGCAGGCGTTGTGCGAACAGACGCAGTACCACGACGGGCTGCCGCTGCGCGCGAACTTGCTCGACTACCCTGTGCCGACGATCGTCGAGTCGCCGCCGATCGACGTGTTCATCGTCGAAGCGCCCGATCCGAACGGCCCGTTCGGTGCGAAGGAGGCGGGCGAAGGTTCGCTGTCGGGCTTCCTGCCCGCGCTGACCAACGCGATCGCCGATGCGACCGGGCTGCGCATCCGCGAGCTGCCGGTCACACCCGACCGCCTGCTCGCGGCGCTGCAGGCGCGCGAGCGCAAGCGGCGAGTGCAGCAGGCGATTGCCGAGCGCAGGCAACCAGCGGAAGCCTGAGATGCCCACACTCGCGCCGTTCACGCTGCACCGGGCCGTGTCCGCGACGCACGCGGCGGCGCTGCTCGCGCGGCTGCCCGGCGCCCGGATCGTCGCCGGCGGAACCGACCTCGTGCCGAATCTGCGGCGCGGCATCGGTGCGCCGCCCGCGCTCGTCGACGTGACTTCGATCGCGGGCTTCGATTCGATCGCCCGCGACGGCGACGGCTGGCGGATCGGTGCTGGAACGACGCTCGCCGCGCTGGCGGCCGACGGATCGATCGCGCGCGAGCTGCCCGCGCTCGCGCAGGCCGCCGCCGGCGTGGCCGGTCCGGGCCACCGCACGGTCGCGACGCTCGGCGGCAACCTGTGCCTCGATACGCGCTGCGTGTTCTACAACCAGAGCGAATGGTGGCGGCGCTCGAACGACTACTGCCTGAAGCTCGGCGGCTCGACCTGTCACGTGGCGCCGCATGGCAGCCGCTGCTACGCGGCGTTCAGCGGCGACGCGGCGCCGGCGCTGATCGCCTACGAGGCCGATGTCGAGGTCGCGGGCGCGAAGGGCACGCGACGTCTGCCGTTGGCGGAGCTGTACGTCGACGACGGGGCCAAACA
>CALIDR010000281.1 GCA_938022295.1 uncultured Burkholderiaceae bacterium | reverse complement strand
CCCGAACCGGTTGTAGGCCACCGCGTGCACGGCGTTGGCGTCGGCGGCGTCCCACTCGAGCTCGGCCGGGATCTTCTGCTCCTGCACGAACACCGCCGTGCGCAGCGCCTGCGCCTCGCGGCCGAGGGCGTCCCAGGTGCCCACGCGCACGTCGAGCATCGGCTCACCGCGCTCGAACGCCGCCAGCGCCCCGCGCAGCTGCGCCGGCACCGGCTGCGAGGTCTGCGTCGACGGGTCGGCGAACACGTAGACGAGTTCGCCCGAGATCAGCAGCTCGTCGCCGCGGAAGATGCCGGCGGCGAAGCCCATCGACGAGTTGCCGATGCGCGCGCAGCGCAGGCCGACGTCGAGCCGGTCCTCGTAGTGCGCCGAGGCGTGGTACTCGAGCGTGGCCTTGCGCACGTAGAGATCGCCCTGCAGCAGCGCCATCGTCTCGTGGTAGGGCATCGCCATCGCGCGCCAGTAGCCGGCCACCGCGGTATCGAGGTACATCAGGTAGTGGCCGTTGAAGACGATCTTCTGCATGTCGACCTCAGCCCAGCGCACGCGCAGGGTGTCGAAGAAGCGGAAGTCGCGGCGGGTCGTCATGGCATTCCTTTCCAGGCCTCGCGCAGGGCGTCGGCGGCGAACTGCTGCGCCGCGTCCGCCTCCTTCAGCACGCGCCCCATTTTGATGAAGTCGTGGGTGACGCCGCGCACGAGGTCCAGCGCCACCGGCACGCCGGCGGCACGCAGGCGGTCGGCGTAGGCCAGGCCCTCGTCGACCAGCGGGTCGCATTCGGCCAGGATCACGCACGCCGGTGCGACGCCTTCGAGGTCGTCGGCCAGCAGCGGCGCGAAGCGCCAGTCGTGGCGCTCGTGGCGGCTCGCGTAGCGGTCGAAGAACCACTCGATCGTCGCCGCGTCGAGTAAGAAGCCGTGGCCGAAGAGCTTGTGCGACGGCGTGTCGGGCGCCGGCGCGGTGCCCGGCGTGATCAGCAGCTGCAGCGCCAGCGGCAGCGCGTGGTCGCGCGCCAGGATCGCCGCCACCGCCGCCAGCGTGCCGCCGGCGCTGTCGCCGCCCACCGCGATGCGCGCCGCATCGAGCCCGAGCGACGTCGCGTGGACGACGAGCCACTGCAGCGCCGCCCAGGCGTCGTCGACCGCGGTCGGGAAGCGGTGCTCGGGTGCGAGCCGGTAGTCGAGCGCGACCACCGCGCCGCCGCTGCGCCGCGCGAGCTGGCGGCACAGCGCGTCGTGCGTGGCCAGGCTGCCGATCACGAACCCGCCGCCGTGCAGGTAGAGCAGCGCCGGCAGCGGGTCGTCTGCGGCGTGCGGCGCGTACAGGCGCGCCGCCAGCGGCGTGCCGTCGGCCGCCGGCAGCGTGAAGTCCTCGACCCGCGGCAGCTTCGGCCGCGGCGGCTCGAGCACCTCGGCGGCGGCTTCGTAGGCGCGCCGCGCCTCGTCGACGCCGAGCGCGTGCCACGGCGGCCGGTTCGCGCGCCGGATGCGCTCGAGCAGGCCGGCCATCACCGGGGTCAACAGGTGGGTGGTCAAGGGGCGTGCGCGCCGCGGCAGGCGCGAGTCGGAGGGCTCGGATCGGGCGGACCGTGGAGGATACTCACCGCCCCGCCCACCGTCCGGCTGCCCTGCCCCGCGCGCCATGGCCTACATCTACTACCTGACCCACATCCACCTCGACGAGGGCAGCGTGCAGCGCCTGAGCGCCGAGTGCGAGCGGGTGGGCATCGGCAAGCCGCTCGTCGTCACCGACGCCGGCGTGCGCGCCGCGGGCGTGCTCGCGCAGGCGCTCGCGCCGCTGGCCGGCTGGCCGCACGCCGTGTTCGACGGCACGCCGTCGAACCCGACCGAGGCGGCGGTGCGCGCGGCCGCCGCGCTGTACCGCGAAGAGCGCTGCGACGGCCTCGTCGCGGTGGGCGGCGGCTCGAGCATCGACCTCGCCAAGGGCGTCGCGATCGCCGCCACGCACGACGGGCCGCTCGTCACCTACGCGACGATCGAAGGCGGCAGCGCGAAGATCACCGAGCGGGTGGCGCCGCTGATCGCGGTGCCGACGACGGCCGGCACCGGCAGCGAGGTCGCGCGCGGGGCGATCGTGATCGTCGACGACGGGCGCAAGCTCGGCTTCCACAGCTGGCACCTGGTGCCCAAGGCCGCCCTGCTCGACCCGGCGCTCACCCTCGGCCTGCCGCCGCTGCTGACCGCGGCCACCGGCATGGACGCGATCGCGCACTGCATGGAGACGTTCATGGCGCCGGCGGTCAACCCGCCGGCCGACGGCATCGCGCTCGACGGCCTCGAGCGCGGCTGGGCGCACCTCGAGCGCGCGACGCGCGACGGCGGCGACCGCGAGGCCCGCTGGCAGATGATGAGCGCGAGCATGCAAGGCGCGATGGCGTTCCAGAAGGGGCTCGGCTGCGTGCATTCGCTGTCGCACAGCCTGGGCGGCGTGAACCCGAAGCTGCACCACGGCACGCTCAACGCGATGTTCCTGCCGGCGGTGGTGCGCTTCAACGCCCGCGCCGAGTCGATCCGCCGCGAACGCCGGCTGCAGCGCATGGCGCACGCGATGGGGCTCGGCTCGTGCGACGCGGCGGGCACCGAAGTGGCCGAGGCGATCCGCGCCATGAACGCACGCCTCGGTCTGCCGAGCGGGCTGGCGGCGATGGGCGTCACGCGCGACGTGTTCGACCGCGTGATCGACGGCGCGCTGGCCGACCACTGCCACAAGACGAACCCCGTCGTCGCCACGCGCGACGACTACCGCGCGCTGCTCGAAGCCTCGATGTAGCCGGGCGGTCGGCCGGCGCGGCGCTGCGATCGCAGGGATTGACGGCCGCCGCCGGCGGGGCTACACCGGCCGACGGCTGCCGGAACGACACGGAGACGCGATGGCCACCCAACCGCCGAGCGGCGCGCCCGACCCGAAACAGGCGAAACAGACGAAGAAAACCACAAAGACGTCCAGGCGCGGCAGCCCCGCCCCCGCATCGCCAGCCGCTCCGGCGCCGGCCGCAGCCCCCGCAGCAGCGTTGGACCCCGACGCGTTCGACGCCTGGTGCGCCACGCATCTGGCCGAGCGCGCCGTCGTGCGCCGCTCGACGCGCGGCGACGGCGGCAGCACGCTGCCGGCGGCCGACCTCGCCGCCGCGCACCGCGTGCTCGAGGTCCACTTCGCCGACGGCTCGACGCTCTACACCGACCCGCGGTCGTTCGTCGAGACCTACGCCGCAGGCGCCCCGACACGCGGCGGCACCACCGAAGGCGTCGAGCTGCCGTTCGACCTCGGCACCACGCCGGCCCGGCGCCTGCGCTCCGGCGCCGCCGCGGCCGGCACGGCGGCGATCGACCGCTACGCCCTCAGCGAGCTGACCGACCCGACGTCGCTCGACCGCCTGTACGACCTCGCCGAATCGGTGCGCCGCACGGTGCGCCGCCTGGTGCCCGGCGGCGGCGACGCGACGGCCGCCGAGCGCGCGGCGCGACTGTGCGCCGCGTTCGAGGCATCGTCGCTCGACGCCGCGGTGGGCGCGGGCGGCGGCGCGCTGCTGGCGTGGGAGCAGCAGCGCTGGGTGCCGGTGCTGCCCGGGCGCACGGTCGACACCGGCGGCCGGCCGGCGCTGCTGTTCCTGCACGGCACGGCGTCGAGCACCGAAGGCAGCTTCGGCGCGCTGTGGGCCGCCGGGCGCGACGGCAAGCGGCCAGCCGACTTCGAGCGCCTCGCGCAGAGCCACTGCCTGCTGGCGTGGGAGCACCGCACGCTGACGCTGAGCCCGGTCGACAACGCGATCGAGGCGCTCGGCGCGCTGCTCGCGGCGCTGCCGCAGGCGGTGGCGCTCGACGTCGTCTCGCACTCGCGCGGCGGGCTGGTGGGCGAGCTGCTCGCGCTGCGCAGCGCCGACACGCTCGCCGGCGCGCAGCCGGCGTTCGCGCAGGCCTTCGCCGCGGCCGGACACCCCGACGCCGAGCGCATCGCGACGCTGTTCGACCGTCTCGGCCAGGCCGGTGCGCGCTGGCAGCCCGGCACGTTCGTGCGCGTGGCGTGCCCGGCACGCGGCACGCTGCTCGCCGACGGCCGCACCGACCTGTTCCTGTCGCTGCTGCTGCGCACCGTGGGTCTGGCCGCACGCGGCCTGGCGCAGGTCGTCTACGACCGCCTGGCGCGCTTCGTCTCGGCGCTGGTGGCTGCGCGCGCCGACGCGCGCAGCGTGCCCGGCCTGGAGGCGATGATCCCCGGCTCGGCGCTGACGCGGGCGCTGGCCGGCTGCGACGCGCGGCCCGCCGACCGCCTGCGCGTGATCGCCGGCGACGCCGTCGCGCGCGGGCTCAGCGGCTTGGCCACCCTCATCGCCGACGTCTTCTACGGCTGGCACGACCACGACTACGTCGTCCACACGCGCTCGATGTTCGGCGGCCTGAAGCGCGCCGTCGAGGCGCGCAGCCTGCGCTGGGCGCAGCCCGCGGTCAGCCACTTCGCCTACTTCGGCGCCGACACGGCCTCGCGCACCGCGCTGATGACGGCGCTGGCCGGCCGCGACGAGGGCTTCCAGCCGCTCGGCGAGGACGAGAAGCGCACCCGCACCGGCACCCGCGGACCGCTGCAGGCGCTGAAGGCCGACCCGCTCGGCCGCCGCCCGTTCGCCGACTGGCAGCGGCGCACGACGACGCCGGTGGCGGTGCGCAAGCCGGTGCTCGTCGTGCTCGCCGGCATCATGGGCAGCGAACTCAAGCGCTCCGACGCCGCGGCCGACCGGCCGTTGTGGCTGTCGCTGCGCGCGATGCTCGGCGGCGCGCTGGCCGACCTCGACCTCGACCCTGCCGACACCCTCGAGCCGAGCGGCGTGCTCGCCGTCGCCTACGAGCGGCTGCTCGAGCGCGCGCAGGCGCGCTTCAACCCGGTGGCGATCCCCTACGACTGGCGGCGCCCGCTCGCCGACAGCGGGGCGCGGCTGCGCGCGCGGCTGGCCGACGTGCTCGCCACCGTGCCCGACCCCGCGGTGCCGGTGCACGTGATCGCGCATTCGATGGGCGGGCTGGTGGCGCGCCACGCGCTGTTCCACGACGCCGACGGCCAGGCGCTGTGGGCCCAACTCAAGCGCCGCGGCGGCCGCCTGCTGATGCTCGGCACGCCGCACCGCGGCTCGTACGCGCCGGCGCAGCTGCTGCTGCGCCAGCACGCCACCGCGCAGCTGCTCGGCCTGTTCGCCGCCGGCGTCAGCGGCGGCGACATCGCACGCTTCGGCGCCGCCTTCCCCGGCCTGCTGCAGATGCTGCCGCAGGCGCCCGACGAGACGTTCGGCGACC
>CALIDR010000280.1 GCA_938022295.1 uncultured Burkholderiaceae bacterium | reverse complement strand
TCGTGCGTCAACGGCGCGAAATCCCTAGAATGACGTCAGCGTGACGTCAGCCAGCGGGCGAGACCGGCGGCGCACGCGGCACGATTGCAGGAGACAGCCCGATGCGCATCCTCATCGCCGAAGACGACCAGGTGCTGGCCGACGGGCTGCTGCGCTCGCTGCGCAGCTCGGGCTACGCGGTCGACCAGGTCAGCACCGGCAGCGAAGCGGACGCCGCGCTCGCCTCGCACGAGTTCGACTGCGTGATCCTGGACCTCGGGCTGCCGAAGATGCACGGCCTGGACGTGCTGCGCAAGCTGCGCGCGCGCGGCAGCAGCGTGCCGGTGCTGATCCTGACCGCGGCCGACAGCATCGAGCAGCGCGTCAAGGGGCTGGACCTGGGCGCCGACGACTACATGGCCAAGCCGTTTTCGCTGCAGGAGCTCGAGGCGCGCGTGCGCGCGCTGACGCGGCGCGGGCTCGGCACGGCGTCGAGCATCATCAAGCACGGGCCGCTGAGCTTCGACGCCACCGGTCGGGTGGCCTACATCAACGACCAGATGGTCGAGCTGTCGGCGCGCGAGCTGAGCCTGCTCGAGGTGCTGCTGCAGCGCTCGGGGCGGCTGGTGAGCAAGGACCAGCTCGTCGAGCGGCTGTGCGAATGGGGCGAGGAAGTCAGCAACAACGCGATCGAGGTCTACATCCACCGCCTGCGCAAGAAGATCGAGCAGGGCCCGATCCGCATCGCCACCGTGCGCGGCCTGGGCTACTGCCTCGAGAAGATCCCCGGCTGAGGCGCGGGTTCGCAGGCGCGGCCCGTGGGCCGGGCGCCGAAGCGATGCGCCGACCCGGCGCCGCCGACGCGCCGGGTATGCTCGCCTGAACCATGGCGCGTGCGCGTTCCGAGCAGCGTTCCCTGCTCGGCGAGATCCTCGACTGGATGCTCGCCCCGCTGCTGCTGCTGTGGCCGATGAGCATCGGCGTGACGTGGGTCGTCGCCCAGGGCATCGCCAACCGCCCCTACGACCGCGACCTCGGCGAGCTCGCGCGCGCGGTGGCGCAGCGGGTCGTCGTGCATACCGAGCTGTCGCGCGAGGTGCGCGTGCCGCCGGCCGTCACCGCGATGGTCGGCGACGTGCTGCGCGGCGAGGAGAGCGGCGCGATCCACTTCCAGGTGCTCGGGCTGCGCGGCGAACTGGTGGCCGGCGACCGCGAGCTGCTGGTGCCGGTGGACGAGCCGATCGAGCCCGGCGCCCTGCGCTTCCGCGACGACACGCTGCACGGCGAGGCGGTGCGCGTGGCCTACCTGTGGATGCTGATGCCGATCGAGCCCGGCGAGCACTACCCGCTGGTGCAGATCGCCGAGACGCTGGACCGCCGCTCGCGGCTGGCCACCGAGATCATCAAGGGCGTCATCCTGCCGCAGTTCGTGATCCTGCCGGTGGCCGTCGTGCTGGTCTGGCTCGCGCTGTCGCGCGGGCTGGCGCCGCTGAACGAGCTGCAGCGGCGCATCCGCCAGCGCGAGAGCCACGACCTGAGCCCGATCGAGGAGCGTGACGCACCCGAGGAGGTGGGCCCGCTGGTGCAGGCGATCAACGACCTGCTGGCGCGGCTCGATCACTCGATGAGCGCGCAGAAGCACTTCCTGGCCGACGCCGCGCACCAGATGAAGACGCCGCTGGCGGGGCTGCGCATGCAGGCCGAGCTGGCGCAGCGCGAACTCGACGCCGGCGGCGACCCGCAGGCGGTGCGCCGCTCGCTGCAGCAGATCGCGTTGTCGAGCCAGCGCGCGGCGCACATGGTCAACCAGCTGCTCGCGATGGCGCGCGCCGAGAACCGCGAGCAGGCGATGCGCCCGCAGGACGTCGACCTGGCCGAGCTCGCCGTCGAGACGGTGCGCGACTTCGTGCCCAAGGCGCTCGACAAGCGGCTCGACCTCGGCTACGAGGGGCCAGACCCCGGGCCCGACGCGCCGCACCTGCGCGGCCAGCCGGTGCTGGTGCGCGAGCTGATCCGCAACCTGGTCGACAACGCGCTGCAGTACACGCCCGCCGGCGGCACGGTGACGGTGCGCGTGCTCGCCGACCCGTTCGGCCAGGTCGCGGTGCTGCAGGTCGAGGACACCGGCCCGGGCATCCCGCCGGCCGAGCGCGAGCTCGTGTTCCAGCCGTTCTACCGGGCGCTGGGCACCAACGTCGACGGCAGCGGGCTGGGCCTGGCGATCGTGCGCGAGATCGTGACCCAGCACGGCGCGGAGCTGACGATCGAGGACGCGCAGCCGCGCGGCGCCGGCCCCGGCGGGCCCGGCACGCGGTTCACGGTGCGCTTCCCGGTGGCCGGCGTCGAGCCGTCGCCCCCCGCGGCGTGAGCGCGCCGCGGCGTCACGGCCTGCCGAGGGCGCGGGCGTAGAGCACGCTGTCGTCGGCCGCCGCGGCGCCCTCGGCGCAGGCGCGGGCGAACACCGCCGCGGCCGCCGCGCCGACCGCCGGCTCGCCGCCGGCGCGCCCGGCCATCGCCATCGCGAGCGCCGCGTCCTTGGCCAGCAGCGCGGTGGCGGCATGCACCGTCTCGTCGCCGGCCAGGGCGCGCGGCAGGCGGTCGCTCGCGATCCAGCTCTGGCCGCTCGAGGCTTCGACCACGCGCAGCGTCAGCGCCGGGTCGAGGCCGAGCCGCGTCGCGAGCGCCAGCGCCTCGGCCGCGCCGGCGAGGTTGACGGCGGCGATCAGGTTGTTGACGAGCTTCGTGCGCGCGCCGTCGCCCGGCCGCGTGCCGACGCGAAACCGCCGCCCGGCCATGTCGCGCAGCAGCGGCTCGACGCGCGCGAACACGGCGTCGGCGCACGCCACCATCAGGCTCATCGAGCCGTCGCGGGCGCGCGCCGGGCCGCCGGACATCGGCGCGTCGACGGTGTCGACGCCGCGTGCCGCGAGCGCCGCCGCGATCGCCTCGGTGTCGTCGGGGCCGATCGTCGGGCACAGCAGCACCGTCTGCCCGCGGCGCATCGCCGCCGCCGCGCCGCCGGTGCCGAACAGCACGTCGCGCGTCTGCGCGGCGTCGACGACCACCACCAGCAGCACGTCGCACGCGGCGGCCAGCGCCGCGGCGTCGGCGGCCGCCGGCAGCGGCCGCGCCAGTGCCACCCGCGCGGGGTCGACGTCGAGCACCGTCACCGCGTGGCCGCATGCGGCCAGCCGCTGCGCGATCGGCAGCCCCATGCGGCCGATGCCGGCCACGCCGACGCGCCAGCCGAGCGTGCTCACGACGGCATCAGCCGCTGGCTGCGCGCGATCGACATCAGGATGCCCAGCCCCAGGCCGAGCGTGACCATCGCCGTGCCGCCGTAGCTGACGAACGGCAGCGGCACCCCGACCACCGGCAGGATGCCGCTGACCATGCCGATGTTGACGAACACATAGGTGAAGAAGCCCATCGAGATCGCGGCGGCGAGCAGCCGCGAGAACACCGTCGGCGCGTCGGCGGCGATCATCAGGCCGCGCACGATCAGGAACGTGAAGCCCGCCAGCAGCGCGACGACGCCGACGAGGCCGAACTCCTCGGCCACGGCGGCGAAGATGAAGTCCGTCGTGCGCTCGGGGATGAACTCGAGGTGGGTCTGGGTACCGTTCATGAACCCCTTGCCCCACAGGCCCCCGGAGCCGATCGCGATCATGCCCTGGATGATGTGGAACCCCCGGCCGAGCGGGTCCTGCGTCGGGTCGAGCAGGGTGCACACGCGGTGCTTCTGGTACTCGCGCAGCACCTTCCAGTCCACGCCCGGCTCGCAGGCGGCGTCGCCGAAGGCGACCAGCGCGACGACGCCCGCCACCCCGAGCGCGACCACCGGCAGGATCAGCCGCCACGACAGGCCGGCGAAGAAGATCACGAACAGCCCCGCCGACAGGATCAGCAGCGAGGTGCCGAGGTCGGGCTGCTTGACGACGAGCGCGAACGGCAGCAGCAGCAGCGCGCCGGCGATCGCGAAGTCGGGCGCGCGCAGCTGCCCCTCGCGCTTCTGGAACCACCAGGCGAGCATCAGCGGCGTCGCGATCTTGGCGAGCTCGCTCGGCTGGATCACGACGCCCACGTCGAGCCAGCGCGTGGCGCCCTTCTTCGTGATGCCGAACAGCAGCGTGGCCACCAGCAGCGCCACCGCCAGCGCGTACAGCGGCACCGCGAGCGCCATCAGCCGCTGCGGCGGGATCTGCGACACCACGAGCAGCACCGCCAGCCCGAGCCCCATGTTGCGCAGGTGGCCGGCGAAGCGCTCGCCGTGGTCGAACCCGGCCGAGTACATCGCCACCGCGCCGGCGGCGGCCAGCAGCGCGACGGCGAGGAAGAGCCAGCCGTCGAACCCGCCGACGATCGGCTGCAGCCGCTGCCACAGCGGCGGGCGCTCGATGACGACGCGCGCCGTCATCGCGCGACTCCCGCGGCGTCGCGCGCGCCGCCGTCCATCGCCAGCCGCGCCGGCGGCGCGCCGAGGCCGGCCAGCGGCAGCGTCACCGCGCCGGGCAGCGCCACGTCGGCGGCGCGCCGCGGCGTGCCCACCGGCGCGGCGCTGCGGCCCTCGCGGGTGAGGGCGATGTCTTCCTCGCTCGGGTACTGGCCGAGCAGCCAGTAGTCGAACACCCGGCGCGCGATCGGGGCGGCGGCGGCGGCGCCGAAGCCGGCGTTCTCGACGATCGCGGCGACGACGATCGTCGGCGCCTCGGCGGGCGCGAAGGCGATGTACAGCGAGTGGTTGCGCAGGTGCTCGGCCATCTTGGCGGCGTCGTACCTCTGGTTCTGGCGGATGCCCACCGCCTGCGCGGTGCCGGTCTTGCCGCCGCTGCGGTAGGGGGCGCCGGCGAACACGCGCGTGGAGGTGCCCTCCTGCGTCACGTCGACCATCGCGTCCATGATCAGCGCGACGTGCTCGGGGCGCAGCGGCAGCGGCTCGCGCGCCGGCCCGGCCACCGGGCGGCGCTCGCCGCTGACGACGTCCTCGATCTCGCGCACCAGGTGCGGCACGTGGCGCTGCCCGCCGCTGACGAGGGTGGCCGTCGCGTGGGCGAGCTGCAGCATCGTGAAGTTGTTGTAGCCCTGGCCGATGCCCAGCGAGATCGTCTCGCCGGCGTACCAGCGCTGCTGTTCGGGGCGGCGGTAGGCGGCGCGCTTCCACGCCGTCGACGGCAGCACGCCGGTGACCTCGCCCTGCAGGTCGATCCCGGTGCGCGCGCCGAAGCCGAACGGCGACAGGTGCTCGTGCATCAGGTCCACGCCCATCTCGCCGGCCAGCGAGTAGTAGTAGACGTTGCTCGACTTGACGATCGAGCGCCGCATGTCGACCGGGCCGGCGCCGCGGTCGCCGTGGCTGCGGAAGCGGTGGTTGCCGAACACGAACGTGCCGCCGTCCTGGATCACCGTCGTCGGCGCGCGCTTGCCGCTGGTGAGCGCGGCCATCGCCATGAACGGCTTGAACGTCGAGCCGGGCGGGTAGGTGCCGCGCAGCGCGCGGTTGAGCAACGGCTTGTCGATGTTCTCGTTGAGGTCGCGCCACGACTCGTGGTCGATGCCGTCGACGAACAGGTTGGGGTCGAACGTGGGCTTGCTGACGAAGGCGAGCACGTCGCCGTTGCGCGGGTCGATCGCCACCAGCGCGCCGCGGCGGTCGCCGTAGAGCTCCTCGACGAGGGCCTGCAGCCGGATGTCGACCGCCAGCACCAGGTTGTTGCCCGGCGTCGGCGGGCTCGCGCGCAGGCGCCGCACCGCGCGCCCGCCGGCGGTGGTCTCGACCTCCTCGAAGCCGGTGATGCCGTGCAGCTCGGCCTCGTAGCTCTGCTCGAGGCCGAGCTTGCCGATGACCTCGGTGCCGCGGTAGTTGGCCTGCTGCTCGTCGTCCCAGTCCTCCATCGTCTTCTTGTCGGCGGCGTTGATGCGGCCGATGTGGCCGATCAGGTGGGCGCCGGTCTCGCCGAGCGGGTAGTGGCGGAACAGCCGCGCCTTGACCTCGACGCCGGGGAAGCGGTAGCGCTGCGCGGTGAAGCGGGCGACCTCGTCGTCGCTGAGCTTGGTGCGGATCGGCAGCGAGTCGAAGCTCTTGCCCTCCTCGCGCAGGCGCTTGAAGCGGCGGCGGTCGCGCGGCTCGATGGCGACGATCTCGGCCAGGGCGTCGATCGTCGCCTCGACGTCGGCCACCCGCGACGGCGTGATCTCGAGCGTGTAGGCCGAGTAGTTGTTGGCCAGCACGATGCCGTTGCGGTCGACGATCAGGCCGCGGTTGGGCACCACCGGCAGCACCGCGATGCGGTTGCTCTCGGCGCGCGTGGCCAGCTCGTCGTGGCGCACGACCTGCAGCACCACCATGCGCGCGGCCAGCAGCGCGAAGCCGAGCAGCACGACGCCGACGGCCACCAGCACGCGGGCGCGGAAGCGCTCGATCTCGTGGCCGACGTTTCGCAGCTCGGTCACGGCGCGATCCGGGGCCGCGGCCCGGTCGGTGGCGCCGAAGGCGGCAGGGCAGTCGTCACAGCGGCCGATTTTCGTCCGGATCGGGCGGCCGGCGCTGCGGCGCCAGCAGCACGAACGTGGCCAAAGGCCACAGCAGGGCCTGGACCAGGGGCGCGGCGAGCCACGCCCAGCCCGGGAAGCCGTCGCCGGCCAGCAGCCGCACGACCAGCGTCACCAGGTGCGCGGCGGCGAACAGCGGCAGCACCTGCACCGTCTGCGACGCGACGCCGAACCACAGCAGCCGGCGGTGGATCGTGATCGCGAAGTACGACAGCAGCGTGTAGGCGAGCGCGTGCTGGCCGAGCAGGCTGCCCTCGTGCACGTCCATCGCCAGGCCGAGCACGAACGCGACGCCGATGCCCACGCGCCGCGGCTGGTGCACGTTCCAGAACACGAGCACCAGCGCGAGCAGGTCGGGCGTCAGCGTCTGGCGGCCGAGCGGCAGCAGGTTGATCGCCAGCGCGACGAGCAGCGAAGCGGCGATGAACCACGGGTTGGCCGGCAGCAGCAGCTGGTCGGCGGCGCGCGGCAGGATCATCGGGGCGCTCCGGCGGCGCGGCGGTCGCGCATCAAGGCCGCCCCCGCGCGATGGCCGGCGCGTCGCGCATCTCCACCGGCGGGCGCGGCGGCAGCTGTTGCGCGAGCGGCTCGAGCACGAGGACGTGGCGCACGCCGTCGGGCGGCGCGGCCGGGGCGAGCAGCACGCGGGCGAAGCCGCCGTCGGCCTGGCGCTCGACGCGCGTCACGCGCGCCACCGGCAGGCCCGGCGGATACACGCCGTCCACGCCCGAGGTCTCGAGCTCGTCGTCGACCATCACGTCGGCGTTGCCGGCCAGGAATCGCAGCTCCAGCGCCGTGGAGCCCTCCATGCCGCCGAAGGCCACGCCGCGCAGCCGCGTGCGCCGGTTGAGCACCGGGATCGCGGCGTCGCGGTCGACCAGCAGCGTCACTTCGCTGACCAGCGGATACACGCGCGTGACCTGGCCGAGCACGCCGCGGTGGTCGACCACCGGCGAGCCCGGCTGCACGCCGTGGGTGGCGCCGCGGTCGACGAACAGCTTGCGGCTGAACGGGTCGGGGGCCTCGTACAGCACCTCGGCGCCGGTCGAACGCGGCACGAGCGCGGCGCCCAGCCCGAGCAGCGCGCGCAGGGCCTCGTTCTCGCGCTCGAGCTCGGCGGCGCGGGCCAGCCGCGCGGCGTGGTCGGCGAGCTCGGCCTGCGCGGTGCGCTGCGCGGCCAGCGCCTGCTGCAGCCCGCCGAGGTACTCGCGCCCGCGCGCCCAGGCCTCGACCGGCACGCGCAGCGCGAGCTGCGCCGGCAGCAGCGCGGTGGCGATCGCCGACCGCGCGTGCTGCACGATCTCGAACCGCGTGTCGGCGACCATCAGGAACACCGCCAGCGCGGCGAAGAACACCAGCCGCGTCAGCGCCGACGGCCCCTGGCGGAAGAACGGCGGCGGGGTGCGGTCCAGCGTGCCCAGCGGCATGGTGGCGGCGCGCCGGCGCCCGCGGGCGCCGGCTACTCGTAGGTGAAGATCGTGCTCAGCCGCTCCATGCGCTCGAGCGCCATCCCGCAGCCGCGCACGACGCAGGTCAGCGGGTCCTCGGCGACGAGCACCGGCAGGCCGGTCTCCTCGGCGAGCAGGCGGTCGAGGTCGCGCAGCAGCGCGCCGCCGCCGGTAAGCATCATGCCGCGCTCGGCGATGTCGGCGCCGAGCTCGGGCGGCGTCTGCTCGAGCGCGTTCTTCACGCTGGAGACGATCTGGTTCAGCGGGTCGGTCAGCGCCTCGAGGATCTCGTTGCTGCTGATCGTGAACGGGCGCGGCACGCCCTCGGAGAGGTTGCGGCCCTTGACCTCCATCTCCTTGACCTCGGAGCCGGGGAAGGCGCTGCCGATGCTCTTCTTGATCGCTTCGGCGGTCGGCTCGCCGATCAGCATGCCGTAGTTGCGCCGGATGTAGTTGATGAT
>CALIDR010000279.1 GCA_938022295.1 uncultured Burkholderiaceae bacterium | reverse complement strand
CGCGACGACGATCAGGCGGTCGACGCGGCGCTGGATCGCGGCGCTCGGCGGCGCCGGCGGCGCCGGCGTCTGCACGGGGGCGGCCGCCACCGGCGGCGCGGGGCGCTCCAGGCGGCCGATGAACTCGCCGAGCGCGTCGTCGACCGCGCGGCCCGCTTCGCGCTCGGCGCGCTCCTTGTCGCGGATCAGCGCGAGCAGCGGGTCGGGCTCGACGAGCGGGTGCAGGTCGAACACGGTGCGGTGGCGGTACGCCGCCACCGGCTCGAGCGCGAACTGCTGCAGCCGCACCGGCTGGCGCAGGTCGACGACGATGCGCACGACGCGCGGCTGGAACTGGGCGACGCGCACCGCGGCGATGAACGGGTCCTCCGGGCGGATCCTGGCGGCCAGGTCGCGCAGCGTGGCGTCGAGCTCGAGGTCGTCGAGGTCGATCACGAGCCGCGGCGGGTCGTCCAGCGCCTGCGTGCGCGCCGCGAGCGGCTGCTCCGATTCGAGCGTGAGGCGCGTGTACTCGTCGGCCGGCCACACGCGCACCGCCACGATGCCCGCCGCGCGCGCGATGCCGAAGGCGCCGAACGCGAGCACGAGCGTGCCGGCGGCCTGCAGCATGCGGCGGCGCGCGGGCTTCATCGGCCGGCGGCGGCGAGCAGCGCGCGGCCGCGCACGGTGTGGGCGTGCATCACGACGTGGCGTCGATCGCCGTCGCGCACCTCGAGTTCCATCCGCAGGTCCGGCAGCGGCAGCAGCCCGGCGGCGCGCTCGGGCCACTCGACGAGCTTCAGGCCGGGGGCGGCGAAGACGTCGCGCAGCCCGGCGTCGGCCCACTCGCGGGCGTCGGCGAAGCGGTAGAAATCGCAGTGCGACACCGCGACGCCGTCGACGTCGTAGGGCTCGACGAGCGCGTAGGTCGGGCTCTTGACCGGCCCGCGCACGCCGAGCGCGCGCAGCAGGTGGCGCACGAACGTCGTCTTGCCGGCGCCGAGGTCGCCCGCGAGCTCGATGTAGGCGTCGCGCAGCGCCGGCTCGGCGGCGAGCGCGCGCGCGGTGGCGGCGCACGCCGCCTCGTCGGGCCAGTCGAGGGACCGGCTTTCTAGAATCGCGCGATGGGGCAGCGACGACTCGTCGACGGGCCGG
The DNA here is from genome assembly GCA_938022295.1 of uncultured Burkholderiaceae bacterium. GTDB lineage: Bacteria > Pseudomonadota > Gammaproteobacteria > Burkholderiales > Burkholderiaceae_C > Calidifontimicrobium. Next base: position 3,330 of record CALIDR010000279.1, on the reverse strand, counting down.
CGCTCGTGGGGCGCTTGCGGGCCTGGGCGCATGGGCTCGGATTGTCCCCGATCGGCATCGCCGGCATCGACCTCGCGAGCGCCGAAGAAGGCCTCGCGGCGTGGCTCGACGCGGGCTTCCACGGCGCGATGACCTACATGGCGCGCCACGGCCTGAAGCGCGCCCGACCGGCCGAGCTGGTGCCGGGCACGGTGTCGGTGATCACGGCGCGCGCCGATTACCTGCCGCGCCACGGCCCCGACGACTGGCAGGCCGCGGAGTGGCGGCGCCTGGCGGACCCGGCGGCGGCCACCGTCTCGGTCTACGCCCGCGGCCGCGATTACCACAAGGTGCTGCGCGGGCGGCTGCAGCGGCTGGCGGACCGGCTGGCGGCCGAGGTCGGCCCGTTCGGTCACCGCGTGTTCACCGATTCGGCGCCGGTGCTCGAGGTCGAGCTCGCCACGCGCAGCGGCCTGGGCTGGCGCGGCAAGCACACGCTGGCGCTCGCGCGCGACGGCGGCTCGATGTTCTTCCTCGGCGAGATCTACGTCGACCTCGCGCTGCCGCCCACGCCCGCGGTCGAGGCCCACTGCGGCACGTGCCGGGCGTGCCTGGACGCGTGCCCGACGCAGGCCATCGTCGCCCCCTACCGGCTCGACGCGCGGCGCTGCATCTCGTACCTGACGATCGAGCACCCGGGGCCGATTCCGCCCGAGCTGCGCCCGCGCGTCGGCAACCGCGTCTACGGCTGCGACGACTGCCAGCTCGCGTGCCCGTGGAACCGCTACGCGCGGCGCAGCCCGCTGCCCGACTTCGACGTGCGCGAGGGCTTCGACACGCCGACGCTGCTGCAGCTGTGGGCCTGGGACGAGGCGCAGTTCCGCCGCCGCACCGAGGGCAGCGCGATCCGCCGCATCGGCCACGAGCGCTGGCAGCGCAACCTCGCGGTGGCGATGGGCAACGCGCTGCGCGCCGGCGTCGACGGCGGCATCGCCGCGGCGCTGGCGGCGCGGCGCGACGGCGCGAGCCCGCTGGTGCGCGAGCACGTCGACTGGGCGCTCGCGCAGGCGGCGCGCTGAGGCGTGCACCCCGGCCCGCTGCGGGCCGCGCGGCCGCCCGGTGCGCCGACGGAACCCCGACCGCGGGCGCGGGCTCCATCGCCCACGCCGCCGCGCACCGGGTTCGTGCGGTGGGCGGCGGCGGTGCGGCGACCGACAATCGGCGCCCTGCCCGCAACCCGCTCACCACCCCCTTCGACGGAGACCCGAAGCATGAAGAGAACGACCCTGAAGGTCCTGGCCGCCGCGGCGGTTGCTGCGGCGCTGCCGCTCGCGTCGGCGCCGGCCTGGGCCCAGGCCTACCCGAACAAGCCGGTGCGGCTCGTCGTGCCGTTCGCGCCCGGCGGCACGACCGACATCATCGCCCGCATCGTGGCGGAGAAGATGGGGGCCTCGCTCGGGCAGCCGGTGGTGGTCGAGAACAAGGCCGGCGCGGGCGGCGTGATCGGCGCGATGGAGATGGTCAAGGCCGCGCCCGACGGCTACACGCTCGGCATGGCCACCGTCTCGACGACGGCGGCCAACCCGGCGATCAACCCCAAGATCCCGTACGACCCGCTGGTCGACATGGTGCCGATCATCAACATCGCGGCGACGCCGAACGTGATCGCGGTGCACCCGTCGTTCCCGGGCAAGGACTACAAGACGTTCGTCGAGGTGCTGAGGAAGAACCCGGGCAAGTACAGCTACGCGAGCTCGGGCACGGGCGGCATCGGCCACCTGCAGACCGAGCTGTTCAAGAGCCTGGCCAAGGTCTACATGCTGCACATCCCGTACCGCGGCGCCGGCCCGGCGCTGCAGGACACGGTGGCCGGCCAGGTGCCGATCATCTTCGACAACGTGCCCTCCGCGCTGCCGTTCATCCGCGACGGCCGGCTGGTGCCGATCGTCGTCGCGGCACCGCAGCGGCTGGCCGCGATGCCCGACGTGCCGACGTTCGCCGAGGTCGGCCTCGAGCCGGTCAACCGGATGGCGTACTACGGCGTCCTGGCGCCGAAAGGCACGCCCGCCGACGTCGTGAGCAAGGTCCACGCCGCGGTGATGGCCACGCTGCAGGACCCGGCGGTGCGCAAGCGCATCGAGGACACCGGCTCGATCATCGTCGGCAACACGCCGCAGCAGTTCGCCGAGCAGATCAAGGCCGAGCTCGCGGTCTACAAGGAAGTCGTCGCCCGGCAGGGCCTGAAGCTCGATTGAGCGAGCGTCCGACCGCGGCGGCCGGGCCGGTCGCCGCCGCCAGCGCGGCGGCGATCGGCCGTTTCCTCGACGCGATCTGGCTCGAGGACGGGCTGGCGGCGCACACGCTGGCCGCCTACCGGCGCGACCTGACGCTGTACGCGCGCTGGCTCGCCGCCACCGCGGCGCGCGCGCTCGACGACACGTGCGAAGCCGACCTCTTCGCCTACATGGCCGCGCGCCACGCGACCACGCGGGCGACGACGGCCAACCGGCGGCTGACGGTGTTCAAGCGTTACTTCCGCTGGGCGCTGCGCGAGCGGCGCATCGCCGCCGACCCCACGCTGAAGCTGCTGACGGCCCGGCAGCCGCTGCGGGTGCCGAAGACGCTCAGCGAAGCGCAGGTCGAGGCGCTGCTCGCCGCGCCCGACGTGTCGCAGCCGCTCGGCCTCCGGGACCGCGCGATGCTCGAGCTGATGTATGCCAGCGGCCTGCGGGTGAGCGAGCTGGTCACGCTGAAGTCGGTGCAGGTCGCGCTCGCCGAAGGCGTACTGCGCGTGACCGGCAAGGGCTCGAAGGAGCGCCTGGTGCCGTTCGGCGAGGAGGCGCACGCGTGGCTGCAGCGGTATCTCGCGCAGGCGCGCGCGGCGATCCTCGGCGGGCAGGCGAGCGACGCGCTGTTCGTCACCGCGCGCGGCGGGCCGATGACGCGCCAGATGTTCTGGCAGCTCGTCAAGAAGCACGCCCGCGCCGCGGGCATCACGGCGCCGCTGTCGCCGCACACGCTGCGCCACGCGTTCGCGACCCACCTGCTCAACCACGGCGCCGACCTGCGCGCGGTGCAGATGCTGCTCGGCCACGCCGACATCGGCACGACGACGATCTACACCCACGTCGCGCGCGAGCGGCTGCGCCAACTGCACGCTCAGCACCACCCGCGCGGTTGATGTGCCTCCCTGTTCGCTCGTGAGCGGCTGACTTCGGCCCTTCGTGAACATCGACGGGTCCCTTTGGGTGGCCTGCCGAGGTTGGCGCGGCAAAGCGCCATGCGCGCGGGCGTCGGCGCTTCACCTCGGCGGCCAGCGCTGCGCGCTGGCTGCCCTGCGCTACTCGCGCC
>CALIDR010000278.1 GCA_938022295.1 uncultured Burkholderiaceae bacterium | reverse complement strand
CTTCATGAACAGGTCCGGGATCCAGTTCGCGGTGTTCATGTCGTGGGTGCGGCGGCGGTCATCGCCGGTGTTCTTGCGCAGCTCCAGGAACTCCTCGATGTCGAGGTGCCAGGTCTCCAGGTAGCAGCACACCGCACCCTTACGCTTGCCGCCCTGGTTGACGGCCACCGCGGTGTCGTTGACCACCTTCAGGAAGGGCACCACGCCCTGGCTCTTGCCGTTGGTGCCCTTGATGTAGGAGCCCAGCGCGCGCACGCGCGTCCAGTCGTTGCCCAGGCCGCCGGCGAACTTGGACAGCAGCGCGTTCTCCTTCAGCGCCTCGTAGATGCCTTCCAGGTCGTCCGAGACCGTCGTCAGGTAGCAGCTCGACAGCTGGCTGCGCCGCGTGCCGCTGTTGAACAGCGTCGGCGTCGAGCTCATGAAATCGAACGTCGACAGCACGTCGTAGAACTCGATCGCGCGCGCCTCGCGGTCGATCTCGTTCAGCGCCAGCCCCATCGCCACCCGCATGAAGAACGCCTGCGGCAGCTCGATGCGCCGCCCGTCGACGTGCAGGAAGTAGCGGTCGTACAGGGTCTGCAGGCCGAGGTAGTCGAACTGCAGGTCGCGCTCGGGCCGCAGCGCCGCGCCCAGCCGCGCGAGGTCGAACTGCAGCAGCCGGTCGTCGAGCAGCTCGGCCTGCACGCCTTGCCTGACGAACTGCGGGAAGTACTCGGCGTAGCGCTCGCCCATCTGCGCCTGCGCCGTCTCCTCGCCGAGCACCTCCTCGCGGATCGTGTGCAGCAGCAACCGCGCGGTGGCGCGCGTGTAGCCGGGGTCGCGCTCGATCAGCGTGCGCGCGGCGAGGATCGCCGCCTTGTGCACCTCGGCCATCGGCACGCCGTCGTAGAGGTTGCGCCGCGTCTCGGCGAGGATCGGCTCGGGCTTCACGTCGTCGCCGAGGCCCTCGCAGGCCGAGGCGACGAGCGCGCGCAGCCGCGCCTCGTCCAGCGGCACGCGCTGGCCGTGGCCGTCGACCACGTGCAGCACCGGCGCCTCGGGCGCCGCGGCGCGGGCCTGCTTCGCCCGCTCCTGGGCGCGCCGCTCGCGGTACAGCACGTAGGCGCGCGCCACCTCGTGGTGGCCGCCGCGCATCAGCGCGAGCTCGACCTGGTCCTGCACGTCCTCGATGTGGAACGTGCCGCCGCCCGGGCGCGAGCGCAGCAGGCCGCGCACCACGGTCTCGGTCAGCTCGTCGACGGTCTCGCGCACGCTCGCCGACGCCGCGCCCTGCGTGCCGTGCACCGCCAGGAACGCCTTCATCAGCGCGATGGCGATCTTGTTCGGCGCGAACGCGACGACCGCGCCGTTGCGGCGGATGATCTGGTAGCCGTGGTAGGCGCTGGTCGGCGCGGCGGCCACCGCGCCGGGGGCGGGGACGAACGGGGCAACGGTGGCAGACGGGACGGCGACGGTCGACATGGGGCTCCTCGGGGCTGTTCAGCGCGGCAGCCGACGGCCGCCGCGCGATGGACCTGACGCGGGCCCGCCGCGCTTCGCGGGCCGGCCTGCGGTGTGGACAAACATGTGGATGGACGGTGCAGCGGGCGTGGACAGCGGACGCTACATCTAGGGCCGGCAGGGATCATACCCCACTAGATCTAGTGTGCCGACCCCCGGGCAAGCCCGGATGGTCAAACGCCGGCGCAGACCCGGCGCCTACGCGGCCGACGGCGGCAGCGCCAGCGCGAGGCCGCCGCGCCGCAGCGCGCGCCCGAGACGCGCCCAGTCGAAGCCCGGCCCCGGGTCGGCCTTGCGCCCGGGCGCGACGTGCTCGTGGCCGACGATCTCGCCGATCGGGTAACGCCGCGCGAGCGCGCCGACCAACGCCACGAGCGCGCGGTACTGCGCGGCCTCGAAGGTGTCGCCCTCGAGCCCTTCGAGCTCGATGCCGATCGACCAGTCGTTGCAGTCGTCGCGGCCCGCCCAGCGCGACGCGCCGGCGTGCCACGCGCGGTCGTCGCACGACACGAACTGCACGCAATCGCCGCGGCGGCGGATCAGGAAGTGCGCCGACACCCGCAGGCCGCGCAGCCGCTCGTAGTAGGGGTGCTCGCCGGCATCGAGCCGGTTCGTGAACAGGCGCTCGACGGCATCGCCGCCGTAGACGCCGGGCGGCAGGCTGATCGAGTGCACGACGACGAGCGAGACCGCCGTGCCCGGCGGCCGCGCGCCGTGGTTCGGCGACGGGCAGCGCCGCGCCCCGGTCCACCAGCCGCGGTGCCAGCGCGCGCGCCGTGCCCGCTCAGTGCGACTCGCCACGGTCGCCGCCGTCCAGCCCCAGGCGTGCCATGCGGTAGCGCATCTGCCGCAGCGTCAGGCCGAGGCTCGCGCCGGCGGCGGTGCGGTTGTAGCGGTGGCGTTCGAGCGCGCGCTCGAGGATCTCGCGTTCGACGGCGTCGAGGTGGGCCACGAGGTCGCTCGGCAGCGGGGCCTGCGCCGCGCCCGCCGCGGGCGGCGCCGGCTCGGGCAACGGCGCGGGCGCGGTGTCGAGCTCGGGCGCGAGTTCGTCGAGCGCCGCCTCGGGCAGGCCGAGGTCGTCGGCCTCGATCACGTCGCCGCTGGCCAGCGCCACCGCGCGGTGCAGCAGGTTCTCGAGCTCGCGCACGTTGCCCGGGAACGGGTGGCGCTCGAGCAGCGCGAGCGCCGCCGGCGCCAGCCGCGGCGGCGGCTCGACGCCGGCCTCGGCGGCCAGACGCGCGAGCACCGCGTCGCAGATCGCCGGCAGGTCGTCGCGCCGCTCGCGCAGCGGCGGCACGCGGATCTGGATCACGTTGAGCCGGTAGTACAGGTCCTGGCGGAAACGCCCGGCCTGCACCTCGGCGGCGAGGTCCTTGTGCGTGGCGCTGACGATGCGCACGTTGACCGGTGCCTCGGCAGTGGCGCCCACCGGGCGCACCGAGCGCTCCTGGATCGCGCGCAGCAGCTTGCTCTGCATCGCCAGCGGCAGGTCGCCGATCTCGTCGAGGAACAGCGTGCCGCCCTGCGCGGCCTGGAAGAAGCCTTCGCGGTCCTCGGCGGCGCCGGTGAACGCGCCCTTGCGGTAGCCGAAGAACTCGGCTTCGAGCAGCGCCTCGGGGATCGCGCCGCAGTTGACGGCGACGAACGGCATCGGCGCGCGCGGGCCGGCGTCGTGGATCGCCCGCGCGACGAGCTCCTTGCCGGTGCCCGACTCGCCGTGCACGAGCACCGGCGCCATGCTGCGCGCGACCTTCTCGACCAGCGCGCGCACCTGCTGCATCACCGCCGTCGTGCCGACCAGCCGCGCCAGCGCGCGCGAAGGCTCGGTGCGCGCGCCGGCCGGCGCGCGTGCCGGCGCGGCCGGGCGCGCCGTGCGGCCGAGCGCCGAGGCGACGACGGTGCGGAACTGGCGCAGGTCGACCGGCTTGGTGAGGTAGTCGTAGGCGCCGGCCTTCAGCGCCTCGACGGCGTTCTCGGCCGAGCCGTAGGCGGTGATGACGAGCGCCTTCTCCTGCCGCCCCTGCGCCTCGAGCCAACGCAGCAGATCGAGGCCGCTGCCGTCGGGCAGCCGCATGTCGGTGATGACGGCGCTGTACGCGCCCGCGCGCAGGCGGCCGAGGGCCTCGTCGACGGTGTCGGCGGTGTCGACCTCGTAGCCCTCGCGCACCAGCGTGAGCTCGTACAGCGTGCGCAGGTCGGGCTCGTCGTCGACGACGAGCAGGCGGTGGCTGGACGGCGTCGCGCTCACCGCGGCACTCCGGGGGCCGCCGGCGGTCGGCCGGCGCATCGCGGCGCAGCGGAGCGCATCGCGGGGCTCATGCGCGCTCGGGTGCCGCGGCGGCACGCATCGTGATCACGAACTCGTTGCGGTGGCGGTGGCCCGCGGGCCGTTGGCGGTAGTCGATCGCGGCGCCGTAGCGCTCGCACAGTTCGCGACAAATATACAGGCCGAGACCGGTGCCGCGGCTGCGCGTCGAGAAGAACGGCTCGAACAGGTGGCGCTCGACGTCGGGCGCGATCGGCTCGCCGTCGCTGGCCACGACGAGCTCG
>CALIDR010000277.1 GCA_938022295.1 uncultured Burkholderiaceae bacterium | reverse complement strand
GGCGCGCGTTGCTGCACCGCGACGAGCCGACGCCGGTGGCGCTGCCCAACGGCCTGACGGTGTGGCTGCGCGCACGCCTGCACGCCCGCGACGGCGCGCGCGCGGCCGTGCACGCGATGCCGGCGGCGGCGGCGAGCGAGCCCGCGCCGGCGCCAGCGCCGGCACCTGCCGCGCCGACGCCGACGCTCGACGAGCACCGGCGGCTGCTGATCGAGCGCACGCTCGCCGAGTGCGGCGGCAACGTCTCGGCCGCCGCGCGGCGGCTCGGCGTCTCCCGAGGCCTGCTGTACCGGCGGCTGCGCGGCAGCGCGCGCTGAGCCGCGCCCGGCGACGCGGCGGGAATGCCAGCGTAGACAACGCGGCTTGCGGCGCGGTAGAACGCGGCTGCCCCGGGCGCGCGTGCGACTCGCGCGCGCCACCGGCGCGCCGCACCACCACCCGGACCCGACGGTCCCCGCAGGAGACGACCCCGATGAACCACCGCATGCGTTTCGGCATCTTCCTCGCCCCGTTCCACAAACCCGGCATCAACCCGACGCTGGCGCTCGAGCAGGACCTCGAGCTGATCCAGTGGCTCGACCGCTGCGGCTACGACGAAGCGTGGTGCGGCGAGCACCACAGCGCCGGCAGCGAGATCAGCGCCAGCCCCGAGATCTTCATCGCCGTCGCCTCGCAGCGCACGCGCCACATCCGGCTCGGCACGGGCGTGGTCAGCGTCAGCTACCACAACCCGCTGTGGGTCGCCGAGCGCATCGTGCAGCTGGACCATCTGACGCGCGGGCGCGTGATGCTCGGCGTCGGCCCTGGCTCGCTGCCGAGCGACGGCATCATGATCGGCGTCTCGCAGAGCCAGACCCGGTTGCTGCTCGAGGACGGCATGCGCGTGATCATGCAGCTGCTCACCAGCGAGGAGCCGGTCACGATGAAGAACGACCGCTGGGAGCTCCACGAGGCGAGGCTGCACCTGCGCCCGTACTCGAACCCGCTGTTCGACGTGGCCGTGCCCGCCGTCGCCTCGCCCACCGGCCCCAAGCTCGCCGGCATGTACGGCGTGGGGCTGCTGTCGATCGGCGCCACCACGGCGGCCGGCTTCGACGCCCTGGCGCTGCACTGGGACGTGATGGAGGCGCAGGCGGCGCACTACAAGACCAAGGTCGACCGCAGCAAGTGGCGGCTGGTGGGCCTCGTGCACTGCGCCGAGACGATGGACCAGGCCTACCGCGACGTGGAATACGGCATCGAGCAGTGGTTCGACTACTTCCAGGCCGTGGCCGCGTTCCCGCAGATGGCGGTGCCGGGAAGCAACGTGAAGGAGATGATCTCGTTCGTCAACGACTCCGGCTTCGGCGCGATCGGCACGCCGGACATGGTGAACGCGCAGATCGAACGCCTGTGGAAGCAGTCCAACGGCGGCTTCGGCGCCTACCTGATGCTCGCGCACAACTGGGCCAACTTCGACGCCACGCGCAGGAGCTACGACCTGATCGCGCGCCACGTCTTCCCGCGCTGGCAGGGGCAGCTGTCGACGATCGGCGCGGCCGAGCGCGCCCGTGCGGCGCGCCCCGAGCTGGCCGCGATCCACAGCAAGGCGGTCGAGGCGGCCACGCAGCGCTACCACGCCGAGGCGGCGGCGCGCACCCATTGAAGGCGCGGAGAAGTTCGCGGACGATGCGCCCGGGATAATGCCCCGATGCGCATCGTTCGCGGCCTCCGCGGCGCGGCCGCCCCGGGCGGCTGCGCGCTGACCATCGGCAACTTCGACGGCGTCCACCGTGGCCACCAGGCCATGCTGGCGCTGCTGATCAACGAGGCCCGCCACCGCGGCGTGCCGAGCGTCGTGCTGACGTTCGAGCCGCACCCGCGCGACTTCTTCGCCGCCCGCAGCGGGCACCCCGAGAGCGCGCCGCCGCGCATCGCGACGCTGCGCGACAAGCTCGCCGAGCTGCGCCGCTGCGGCATCGACCAGACCGTGATCCTGCGCTTCGACGCCCAGCTGGCGGCGCTCGGCCCCGACGCGTTCGTCGAGCAGGTGCTGGTGCGCGGGCTGAAGGCGCGCGTCGTGCTCGTCGGCGACGACTTCCGCTTCGGCGCCGGCCGCGCCGGCGACTACGCCGCGCTCGACGCCGCCGGCGACCGCCACGGCTTCGACGTCGCGCGGATGCTGAGCTACGAGGTGCATGGGCTGCGCGTGTCGAGCTCGGCCGTGCGCGACGCGCTCGCCGCCGGCGACATGGCGCACGCCGCCGCGCTGCTCGGGCGGCCGTACACGATCAGCGGCCACGTCGTGCACGGCGCCAAGCTCGGCCGCGCGCTCGGCGAGACCGCCGGAGGCCGCGGCGACGGTTTCCGTACGCTGAACCTGCGCTTCCCGCACCCGCGGCCGGCGGCCGGTGGCATCTTCGTCGTGCGCGTGGCAGGGCTGACCGACGCGCCGCTGCCCGGCGTCGCGAGTCTGGGCGTGCGCCCGACCGTCGAAGACTCGGGCCGCGTGCTGCTCGAGGTGCACTGCCTCGAATGGCCGCTGCCCGACGACGCCGGCTACGGGCGCGTCGTGCAGGTCGAGCTGCTGCACAAGCTGCACGACGAGCGCCGCTACCCCTCGCTCGGCGCGCTGCGCGACGGTATCGCCGCCGACGTCGCCGAGGCGAGACGGTGGTGGGCCGGGCATCCGGCCGCAGGCGCGGCGGCATGAGGCGCGCCGGTAGAATCGCGCCGATGGTCCCGATGGCTGCGCCCTGCCCCGACAAGCGTCTGCGAAGCGGCACCCGCCGGCAGACGACGCGCGACCGAATTCAGGCGCCGCGCCGCTGACGCCGCCGCAGGCCCTGCCGGCCTGCGCCCCGACCCCTCGCCGATCGCGCCCCGCTGCGGGTGCTGCCGACCATGAGCGACA
>CALIDR010000276.1 GCA_938022295.1 uncultured Burkholderiaceae bacterium | reverse complement strand
CCTTGGCCACCCCGGCGCGGGCGCAAGCCATTCCTTCACAGGCTCTCAGGCGGCACCGTTCAGCGCCGCGGCGGCGCGATCCGCCCGTCGACCAGCTCGACGATGCGGTCGCAGCGCGCCGCCAGCCGCGGATCGTGGGTGACGACGAGGAAGCTCGTGCCGACCTCGCCGTGGATGCGCCGCAGCAGCGCGAACACCTCGTCGGAGGACGCGGTGTCGAGGTTGCCGGTCGGCTCGTCGGCGAGCACGAGCGCGGGCTCGAGGATCAGCGCGCGCGCGATCGCCACGCGCTGCTGCATGCCCCCCGAGAGCTCGCCCGGGCGCTTGTGCATCGCCGCCGCGAGGCCGACTTCGGCCAGCAGCGCCGCCGCGCGCTCGCGCACCGCACGCCGCACGCGGCCGTCGCGCGCCAGCGCCGGCAGCGTCACGTTCTCCAGCGCGTCGAACGCCGGCAGCAGGTGGTGGAACTGGAAGACGAAGCCCAGCGCGTGGCGGCGCAGGTGCGTCAGCGCGTCGTCGTCGAGGTCCTGCACCGGCCGGCCGTCGAGCCGGTAGCTGCCGCCGCTCGGCCGCTCGAGCAGGCCGAGGATGTTCAGCAGCGTGCTCTTGCCCGAGCCCGAGGGGCCAATCAGGGCGGCGAACTCGGCGCGGCCGATCTCGAGGTCGATGCCGTGCAGCACCTCGGTCTCGTTCGGCAGCCCGGCGTTGTAGGTCTTGCGCAGGCCGCGCAACTCGACCAGGGGTGCGGTGCCGCCCGCGTTCACAGGCGGATCGCCTGCGCCGGGTCGAGCCGCGCGGCGCGCCGCGCCGGCGCGATCGCGGCGAGCACGCCGGCCGCGAGCGCCATCGCCGCCACCTGCAGCGCCAGCGACGGCGCGAGCGTGATCGCGAACAGCGGCAGGCCGTCGGAGCCGCGCACGAAGCGGGTGAACAGCGCGATCATCGCCGCCGCCAGGGCGACGCCGAACGCCGAGCCGAGCGCGCCGACGAGCGCGCCCTGGACCAGGAACACGCGCAGGATCTGCCCGCGCGTGGCGCCCATCGCGCGCAGGATCCCGATCTCGCGCTGCTTCTGCACGACCGAGACGACGAGCACGCTCGCGATGCCGAGCACGACGACGACGAGGACGACGCCGCGGATCAGCCGCGTGCTGATCGTCTGCGCGTTCAGTGCCGAGACCAGCTGCGCGTTCGTCTCCTGCCAGCTCTCGACCTTCACCGGCAGCTGGCGCGCCAGCTCGGCCGCGAGCGCCTGCGCGGCCCAGACGTCGTCGAGCGTGACGTCCAGGCGCGTCGCGCCGCCGGGCAGGTCGAACAGGCTCTGCGCGCTGCGCAGCGGCACCAGCACCGTGCGCCGGTTCAGCTCGGTGACGCCGAGGTCGACGAGCGCGCTCAGGCGCAGCGTCTCGCCGACCGCGCCGGTGGACAACAGCACGATGCGGTCGCCCACGCGCACGCCGAGGTCGTCGGCCAGCGTGCGGCCGACGATCGCCTCGCCGGGGGCGAGGCGCAGCGTGCCGGCCACCGTCTTCGGCGCCAGGTCGACGACGCGCGCGTAGCGCTCGATCTCGACGCCGGCCACCGTCACCGAGCGCGTGGCCTCGCCGCGCTGCGCCAGCGCCGCGCCGCTGACCATCGGCGACACCGCGGCCACGCCCGGGCGCGCCTCGAGCAGCGCGGCCATCGCCGGCCAGTTGGCGATCGTGCGCAGCCGCTGCGCGCGGGCCTGGGTGTCGGTGAACGGCGGCCCGTTGCCGTCGCCGCGCTCGAGCACCGGCGTCACGCGCTCCTCGGGCGGCGTCAGCACGACGTGCGCCTGCGCGCCGAGCGTCTTCTCGAGCGTGTTGCGCTGCAGGCCGCCGATCAGCGCCGAGATGTAGGCGACCACGGCCACCCCGGCGGCCACGCCGAAGACGATCAGCACGCTCTGGAAGCGCCCCTCGCGCAGGAAGCGCACCGCCACGCGGATCTCGAACCCGAACGCCGGCCAGCGCATCGTCAGCGGCCGAAGGCGCTGCTCATCGCGCCGCCGGCGTTGTCGGCGCTGGTGGCACCGGGCGCGCTGCGCAGCGCGGTGGCCGCATCCACGAGCCGCGGCCGCACCCGGGTGCCGGGCGCGAGCGACGGGGCGAGCAGCACGGCGTCGTCGTCGCCGAGGCCCTCGAGCACCTCGACCTGGTCGAGCGTGCGCAGCCCCAGGCGCAGCGTGCGCGCCTCGGCGCGGCCGGCGTTGGCGACGAGCACCGTGGCGCCGCCGTCGTGGTCGCGCAGCGCCGCCAGCGGCAGCACGCGGGCGCGGGCGCGCTCGCCGGTCACGACCTCGACCGACAGCGTCATGTCCTCGCGCAGGAATGCCGGCGGATCGCCGGTTGGCGAAAGACGCACCTCGACTGCGCCGCGCTGCGCGTCGACCCCCGGCGCCAGCCGCTCGACGCGGGCATCGAACGGGCGCTCGGGGAACGCGTCGGCGAGTGCCTGCGCGCGCTGGCCGACCGCGAGCTGGCCGAGGAAGCGCTCGTCGACGAGGGCGACGAGTTCGGTCGGGCCGGCGAGCGCGAGCGTCAGCAGCGCGCGCCCGGGCTGCACGATCTGCCCCGGCTCGACGGCGCGCACGATCACGGTGGCCGGCGCCGGCGCGCGCAGCGTGGCCTGCGCCAGGCGTGCCTGCGCGGCCTGCAGCGCGGCCGCCGCGGCGTCGCGCTGCGCGGCGGCGGCGGCGGTTTCGGTGCCGTCGTCGCGCTGCGCCGCGGCCTGCACGCGCGCGGCGTCGCGCTGCGCGCGCGCGACGTCGACGGCGCGCTGCAGGTCGTCGAGACGGGCGGCGCTGACGAAGCCGCGCTCGACGAGGTCGCGGTGGCGCGCCAGCTCGCGCTCGGCGCTGGCCAGCGTCGCCTCGGCCTGGGCGAGGGTGGCGTCGGCGCTCGGCCGTGCCACCGCGCGCTGCGCCGCCAGCCGCGCCTGCGCCTGCGCGAGCGCGGCCTGCGCCTGCGCGACGGCGGCGCGCAGTTCGTCGGTCTCGAGCTGCACCAGCGGCTGGCCGGCGGCGACGGTGTCGCCTTCGCGCACCTGCACGCGTTCGACGCGCCCGGTCAGCGTCGCGCCGACGTCGACCCGCGCCGGCGCCTGCACGCGGGCGCTGAACTGCAGCGTGCGCACGAGCGGCTGGCTCGTCGCCCGCACCGCGCGCACCTCCACCGGCTGGAGGTACAGCCACGTGCCGGCGGCGACGGCGGCGACGGCGAGCACGGCGACGATCCACGCCGCGCGACGCCGTCGGCGCGGCGCGGCCGCAGCTTCGGCGGTCATCGGCCAGGGTCAGGCAAACAGGTCGCCGCCGGCCACGCGCGCCGGCGGCGCGAGCCCGAGGTGGCGGTACGCCGCCAGCGTCGCCACCCGCCCGCGCGGCGTGCGCTGCAGGTAGCCCTGCTGGATCAGGTACGGCTCGATCACGTCCTCGATCGTGCCGGCCTCTTCGCCGATCGCGGCGGCGACGTTCTCGAGCCCGACCGGCCCGCCGTCGAAGCGGTGCACGACGGCCTCGAGCAGCTTGCGGTCCATGACGTCGAAGCCGAGCGGGTCGACGTCGAGCATCGCGAGCGCGGCGTCGGCGATCGCGGCGTCGACGCGGCCGCCGGCCTTGACGTCGGCGTAGTCGCGCACCCGGCGCAGCAGCCGGTTGGCGATGCGCGGCGTGCCGCGGCTGCGGCGCGCGATCTCGGTCGCGCCGGCGACGTCGATCGGCACGCCGAGCAGGCCGGCCGACCGCGCGACGATGCTCGCGAGCTCGTCGGGGGTGTAGAACTCGAGGCGGGCGACGATGCCGAAGCGGTCGCGCAGCGGGTTGGTCAGCATGCCGGCGCGCGTCGTCGCGCCCACCAGCGTGAACGGCTGCAGGTCGAGCTTGATCGAGCGCGCGGCCGGGCCGTCGCCGATCATGATGTCGATCTGGTAGTCCTCCAGCGCGGGGTACAGGATCTCCTCGACGACGGGCGACAGGCGGTGGATCTCGTCGATGAACAGCACGTCGTGGCGCTCGAGCCCGGTCAGGATCGCGGCCAGGTCCTTCGGCTTCTCGAGCACCGGGCCGCTGGTCTGCCGCAGGTTGACGCCGAGCTCGTGGGCGACGATGTGGGCGAGCGTCGTCTTGCCAAGCCCCGGCGGGCCGAACAGCAGCACGTGGTCGAGCGCCTCGGCGCGCTTCTTCGCCGCGCCGATGAAGATCGAGAGCTGCTCGCGCGCCTTCGCCTGGCCGACGTACTCCGCGAGGCCCTTGGGCCGCAGCGCGCGCTCGAACGCCTCCTCGTTGGGCGAGGCGCTCGCCGCGCCGACGAGGCGGCGCGAGGCCGGCGCGGCGGCGAAGTCGTCGGTCTGGATGGCCATGGTCGATTATCGCCAGCGCCGCCGCGCGGCCGATAATCGGCGCCATGAGGCCCGCATCCCGCACGCGCCGACGCCGCCACGCTTGGGTGGCGCTGCTGGCGGCGTGGGCGCTGGCGCTGCTGCCCACGCTCGCGCAGGCGCTGGCGAGCGGCGGCGAAGCGGCGTGGGCCGAGGTCTGCAGCGCCGAGGGCAAGCGCCGGGCCGCGCTCGGCGACCCGGCGGCGCCGTCGTCGCCGACCCTCGCGGCCGACCACTGCCCGCTGTGCGCGGGTGCGATGCCGGCGCCCGGGCTGCCGGCCGGCGTCGCGTGGCCCGTGGCCGAGGCCGCGCAGGCGTGGTACAGCTGGGTTGAGCGTCTGCCGAACGGCA
>CALIDR010000275.1 GCA_938022295.1 uncultured Burkholderiaceae bacterium | reverse complement strand
CCGAGCCTCGAGATCGCCCACCCGTTCGCGACCGTGACGATCGAGCGCTCGATCGTCGGCGCGATCCGTTCGCACGCCGATGCGCGGATCGACGTCACCGGGTCGGTGATCGACGCCACCGCGCCCGTGCTTGCGGCCTGCGAAGGCCTGGCGCCGGCCGAGCCGGGGGCGACGCTCGCGCTCGCCGACTGCACGGTGTTCGGGCTCGTGCACGCGCGGCAGCTCGCGCGGGTGTCGAACACGCTCATCGTCGCCCGGCTGCCCGCGCCGGCGCCGGCCGGCTGGCCCGCGCCGGTGCGCGTGCAGCGGCGCCAGGAAGGCTGCGTGCGCTTCTCGTGGCTGCCCGCCGGCGCGATCACGCCGCGCCGCCACCGCTGCCTCGACGACGCCGACGACCCCGCGCTGCGCCCGCAGTTCACGGCCACCCGCTACGGCGCCAGCGCGTATGCCCAGCTCTCGGCGACGGCCCCCGAGGCCATCCGCCGTGGCGCCGACGACGGCGGCGAGATCGGCGTCGGGCACCCGCTGGCGCAGCCCCAGCGCGAGACGAACCTCGCGATCCGGCTCGACGAGTACCTGCGCTTCGGCCTCGTCGCCGGCACCTTCCACGCGACCTGACCGGAGAGACTCATGAGCGCCGACTTCTCCCGCGTGCGCGCGAATCCGCTGGCCGCCTTCGCCGGCGTCGAACTGCAGCAGGGGCGGGTGCTGCTCGATGCCGACTTCAACGAACAGGTCGCCATCGTCGACCGCCGCCTGCGCGCGCTGGCCAGCGACGTGCTCGGCCGCGCGACGGTGTCGCAGACGACCCCCGACGCGTTCCGCCTGACGCTCGTCGGCGGCGAACTCGCGATCGGGCCCGGCCGGATGTACGTCGACGGCTTGCCCGCCGAGAACTTCGGCGTCGCCGCCCCCGGGCCGATGCCGTTCGACGCGCTGCTCGGCGAGCCGCGCCGCGCCGGCACGACCACCTACGCGACGCAGCCCTGGCTGCAGCCACCCCCGCCGCTGCCCGCCGGGGGCCGGCACCTGGTGTACCTCGACGTCTGGGAGCGCGAGGTCACGCACGTCGAGGACCCGTCGCTCGTCGAGCCGGCGCTGGCGGTGGACAGCACGTCGCGCCGGCAGGTCGTGTGGCAGGTGCGCGTGCTGGCCGCCGAAGCGCCGCCGGGCGTCGACTGCGCGACGCCGGACGCAGGCGTGCCGGGATGGGCCGACCTGATCGCGCCCTCGAGCGGGCGGCTGACCACCGGCACCTACGACGTCCCCGGCCTGCCCGACCCGTGCGAACTGCCGCCCGGCGGCGGCTACACGGGGCTCGAGAACCAGACCTACCGCGTCGAGATCCACGACCCCGGCGCGCCCGGCGCCGGCGCGACGTTCAAGTGGTCGCGCGACAACGCCTCGGTCGCCAGCCGCGTGGCGACGATCGTCTCGGCCACCGACCTCGAGCTCGTCTCGCTCGGGCGCGACGAGGTGCTGCGCTTCGCGGTCGGCCATTGGGTCGAGATCACCGACGACGCGCGCGAGCTGAGCCAGCGCGCCGGCGAGATGCGCCGCATCGCCGAGATCGACGATGCGAACCGGCGCATCCGCTTCGCCCCGGCGCTGCCGGCCGAGATGCTGCCGGCCGCGCTGCCGAGCAGCACGCACCCGCAGGCATCGAACCTGCGCGTGCGGCGCTGGGACCAGGGCGGCAAGGTCTACCGCACCGCCGGCGGCGGCAGCGTCGCCGAAGTGCAGGACCTCGACGCGCCCGGCTCGGGAGGGGTCATCGCGGTGCCGGCCGCCGGCACGACGCTGCTTCTCGAAAACGGCGTCACGGTGCGCTTTTCGGTCGCCGGGCCGAAGGGCTTGCGGGCCGGCGACGCCTGGGTCTTCGCCGCGCGCACGGCCGACGGTTCGGTCGAACCGCTGGTCGACGCCGCGCCGCGCGCGGTGCACCACCACTACGCGCGGCTCGGCTTCTGGGACCTCGGCGCCGGCACCGTCAGCGACTGCCGGCGTCCCTGGCCGCCGGTGGCCGGCGGCCACGACTGCGGCTGCACCGCTTGCGTCACCGAGGAAGGGCACGCCGGCGGCGCGTTCACGATCCAGCAGGCGATCGAACGCGTGCGCGCTGCCGGCGGCGGCACGGTGTGCATCGGGACCGGGCAGTACGCGCTCGCGGCGCCGCTCGACCTCGGCGGGGCGCGCTCGGTGCGGTTGCAGGGGCAGGGCACCGCCACCGTGCTGGTCGCCGCGGGCACCGCGATCGCGATGCGCTGCGCGCTCGCGGTGGCGGTGCAGGACCTGGCCGTGGTCTCGCTCGGCCTCGCGCCGGCGATCGTCGTCGCCGGCGCGCTCGGGCTCGTGCTGGAGCGGCTGGCGGTGGCCGTCGTCGGCCAGGGCGAAGGCGGGCGCGGCGTGGCCGTCGCGCTGGCCGGCGCCGTGCTGGCGGCCAGCGTCCGCGACAGCTGGCTGCTCGCACCGGTGGGGATCGGGCCCGGCACCGCCGCCGCCGCCGCAACGGCCGACGTGCCGTCGGTGCTGATCACCGCCGGCCTCACGATCGAGGACAACGTGCTGTGGTGCCGCACGAGCGCCGTGCGGCTCGACGGGCCGGCGTACCACCTGCTGGAGACCCGCGTGGCGGGCAACCAGGTGCTCGGCTGCAGCGACGCCGCGATCGTCCTGCTCGGCCACGCCGGGCCGGGTTCGGCGGCACGCGTCGAGCGCAACCTGCTGCACACCGCGGGCAGCGGCGTCGTCGCCGGCGTCGACGGGCTGTGGATCGGCGACAACAAGCTCACCGGCAGCGGCGCCGCCGGCAGCGCCGGCATCGAGCTCAGGACGGGACGCGACCGCGACGGCATCGACATGGCGCAGATCCTGGCCAACCAGATCCGCGGCTACGGGCACGCCGGCATCGTGCTGCGCGCGCCGGTGCGCGCGCTAGTCGTCAAGCTCAACGTCGTCGAGTCGTGCGCCAACGGCATCGTGATGCTCGACGACGCCGAGGGGGCATCGGTGGCGATCGAGAACAACGTGCTGCGCGACCTCGGCGCGCCCGCCAACCCGAACGACGCGTCGACCGTGGTCGGCATCGGGCTGTCGCGGATCGAAGGCGCCACCGTGGCCGGCAACCAGCTGCAGCGTGTCGGCGCCGCCGCCGGCAACGCGCCGCTGCGCGCGGCGCTGATGGCGCTGGCCGTGGGCCGGCTGCGCGCGCACGGCAACCAGGTCAGTGAGAACGCGCCCGCCGGCGACTTCGCCGGCCAGGCCTTCGGCGTCTACGTCGCCGGACCGTTCGTGCAGCTGGAGCTGCAGCACAACCAGATCGAGCGCGACGCGCGGCCGTCGGCGACGCCGAGCGCCTCGGGCTGGGCCGCGATCGCCGCCGGCGCGCCGGCCGCGGGCGCCGCGGCGCCTTCGGGGCTGGCGGGCGTGCAGCGCTTCGGGCGCTTCGCGACGGTGCCGTTCGAAGGCGGCGCCACGCTCGTTCTCGCCGGCGGCAAGGGCTACGTGGCCGCGGCCGCCGGCGGCGGCGCGGTGGCGGTGCTGGGCAACACGATCGCCGGGCGCGGCAGCGGTGGCGCGGTGCGCCTGGCCGCCGGGCGCGAGTGCCTGTTCAACGACAACCGCTGCACGCACGTTTCGACGTCCGGGACGCCGACGATCGCGATCCAGGCGCCGGTGGCGCTGGTGCAGGGCAACCGGGTGCAGCACAACACCGACATCGCGATCGCGGTCGACGGCGCGCAGACCGTCGCCGCGCTGGGCAACGTGACCACCGGTATCGTGCAGGCGCCGGGCCTGCCGCCGGCGTTCGCGGCCCTCAACCTGCGGGCGTGAAGGAGCAGCGCATGCAGATCCTCGTCATCCGCAGCGACGCCGACGTGCGCCGCCTGCTCGGCTCGGCCGGCGCGCCTGCGCTCGACGCGCTGCAGCGCCTGAACCCGCACCTGGACCTGCGCACGCTCGCGCCCGGCGCGGTGCTCGTGGTGCCCGCGCGCGCAGGCGACCCCGCCGCGGCTGCGGTCGAGGGCGCGAGCCCGCTCGGCGCTGAGGCGCTCGACGAGTTCGTCGGCATGGTGAAGGCGTCGCTCGCCGGCACGCAGCGGCGCCTGCGGCTGGCCGCCGAGCGGGCGCAGGCCGAAGAGCAGGCGCTCGCCGCCGCCGCGCAGAGCCGCGTCGTGAGCCAGGCCACGGCACGCGACCGCGAGCTGGGCGCGCTGCTCGACGAAGCGCTGCGACGCGCCAAGACCGACGCCGCCGGCACGGCCGGCGACGCGCGGGATTTCGGCGCGTTCGCCGACGCCGTGTTCGCCGAGGTGGAGGCGCTCGCGCGGTCGGCGTCCTGAGCGGGGCGCCCGGGAGACAGCGAACGTCAGCGGCCGGCCACGGCCGGGGCCACCGGCGGGGTCACCGCCGGGCTCATCGCCGGCGTCGCGGCCGGCGCCGCGCCGTCGAGCGTGATCACGCGCCGCGGCGCGGCGTCGTCGAAGGCGCCGAGCGCGTGGCCGGTGGTGCGCTGCCAGTCCTCG
Organism: uncultured Burkholderiaceae bacterium; assembly: GCA_938022295.1. Taxonomy (GTDB): domain Bacteria; phylum Pseudomonadota; class Gammaproteobacteria; order Burkholderiales; family Burkholderiaceae_C; genus Calidifontimicrobium. Next base: position 1,498 of record CALIDR010000275.1, on the reverse strand, counting down.
GCGCCGCGGATGATCGTCGGGCGCACCAGCACGACGAGTTCCTTCTTGCGCGTGCGCGCGACGTTGTTGCCGAGCAGGTGCCGGGTGACGGCGTTGCCGCCGGTGCCGGGCATGCCCGAGCGGTCGTCGTAGGCCTCGTCCTGCATCAGGCCGCCGATGGCGACGATGTGGCCGTCGGGCACGCGCACGATGGTGTCGGTCTCGTTGACGCTGCTCGAGGCGAGCGGCAGCCGGTAGTTGCCGATCGTCCCGAGGTCGATGCGCTTGGTCTTCTCGGTCACCGTCGTCACCGAGGGGCGCAGGTGCAGCGTGATCATCCCCGCGTCGTCGATCTGCGGCGTGACGTCGAGCGCGATGCCGCTGAAGAACGGCGTCAGCGTGACGGTGGGCAGCGTCGTCGTGCCGCCGGTGGTCGTCGTCCCGGGCGTGAACGTGCCGCCGGAGACGTTGGTCACGAAGTACTCGTCGGTGCCGACCTTCAGCACCGCCTTCTGGTTGTTCAGCGTCGCCACGCGCGGGCTGGACAGCACCTGCGCGCGGCCGTAGATCTCGAGGAACGCGATCACGGCCTCGAAGCCGTTGGTGGCCAGGCTGAGCCCGAACGTGGCGCCGACGCCGGCCGGCAGCGGCAGGCCGTTGAGCAGCAGTGCCCCCAGCGCCTGCGGCACCGCCGGCAGCGTCGGCAGGCCGCGGTCGTTGCCGAGCAGCGGGTTGTCGGGGTTGCCGCTGGTCTGGCCCACCATGCCCTTGGGCCGCAGCACCGACCAGTCGATCCCGCTCTCGTAGCCCTGGCGCAGCTCGACCTCGACGATCTTCGCCTCGAGCATCACCTGACGCTCGACCGCGATCTGCGACGCGCGCAGGAACTGCTCGACCTGGCGCAGCTCGTCGGGCAGCGCGCGCACCGCGATCGTGCCGGCCTGCGGGCTCACGATCACCTGCCGGCCCTCGCCACCGCCGAGCAGGCCGCGCAGCGCGTCGGCCGTCTCGCTCCACAGGTCCGACTGCGAGCTGGTCGTGATCTGGCTCGCGTCGGGCACGCCGTTGGGGCCGACGCCGCCGGCGGCCGAGCCCGCGCCGCCGCCCTGCGTGCCGTTGGGCGCGCCGCTGCCGCTGACGCGCACCTCGCTGCGCCCCTGGCGCTTGGCGTGCAGGTAGTTCAGCGTGTAGATGCGCGTCTGCAGCGTCGGCGGGTAGACCGTGATGCGCCGGCCGTCGATGCGGAAGTCGTAGCCGTAGACGTCGCGGATCGACTCCAAGGCCTCCCGCACCGTCACCCCGCGCAGCGTCACCGACAGCTGGCCGTTGACGTCGGGGTGCATCAGCATGCTGTAGCGGGTGTCGGCCACCATCGACAGGAACACGTCGCGCGCGTTGGCGCCGTTGACGATGAGGTCGAACCGCGGCTCGCCGGCCGGCTCGGCGCGCGCCGGCGGCGCCGCCGGCGGCGCGGGCACGGCCGCCGGCGCGGCCGGCGCCGCGGCTTGGGCGGCGAGCT
>CALIDR010000274.1 GCA_938022295.1 uncultured Burkholderiaceae bacterium | reverse complement strand
GTCGGCGGCGAAGGCGTCGGCCAGCGCCGCCAGCGTGCGCTCGTCCGCCAGGTCGACGCCGCGCGAATTGCGGCGCACGTCGCCGAACAGCGCGCGCGGCAGCACGATCGCCGGGTGCGGCGCGCCGAGCGTACCCTCGCGCGCGGCGAGGGCGTGCACGGTGCGCACCGGGTCCTCGACGAGGTCGTCGAGGGCGACGTTGGGGTCGGCGATGCGGTGGACGAACGAGGTGTTGGCGCCGTTCTCCAGCAGCCGGCGCACGAGGTAGGCGAGCAGCGTGTCGTGCGTGCCCACCGGCGCGTAGATGCGGCACGGGCGGCCGAGCCGGCCGGCGGCCGCGTCGCCCACGACCTGCTCGTACAGCGGTTCGCCCATGCCGTGCAGGCACTGGAACTCGAACTGCGCCGGGTGCCACGCCGCGGGGTCGGCCAGCGCGTGGACGGCGGCCAGCGTGTGCGCGTTGTGGGTGGCGAACTGCGGGAACACGGCGTCGGGCGCGGCGAGCAGCCGCTTCGCGCAGGCGAGGTAGGCGACGTCGGTGTAGGGCTTGCGGGTGTAGACGGGGTAGCCGTCCTGGCCGTCGAGCTGGGCGCGCTTGATCTCGCTGTCCCAGTACGCACCCTTGACGAGGCGCACCATCAGCCGCCGGCGGCTGCGCCGCGCGACGTCGACGACGAAGTCGACCGCCGCCGGGCAGCGCTTCTGGTACGCCTGCAGCACGAAGCCCAGGCCCTCCCAGCCGGCCAGCGCCGGCTCGAACGCGAGCCGCTCGAGCAGGTCAAGCGAGAGCTCGAGCCGGTCGGCCTCCTCGGCGTCGACGTTCAGGCCGATGCCGTGGCGCCTGGCCTGCACCGCGAGCTGCCGCAGGCGCGGGTACAGCTCGGCGTGCACGCGGTGCACCTGGGCGCGGGCATACCGCGGGTGCAGCGCCGAGAGCTTGACCGAGATGCCCGGCCCGTCGATCGCGCCGCGGCCGCCGGCGGCGGCGCCGATGGCCTCGATCGCCTGCGCGTAGGCGGCGAGGTAGCGCTGCGCGTCGTCCTCCGTCAGCGCGGCCTCGCCGAGCATGTCGTAGCTGTAGCGGAAGCCCTGCGCCTCGCGCGCGCGGGCGTTGGCGATCGCCTCGTCGATCGTCTGCCCGGTCACGAACTGCTCGCCCATCAGCCGCATCGCCAGGTCCACGCCCTTGCGGATCAGCGGCTCGCCGCCGCGCGCGACGACGCGCCGCAGCGTGGCGCCGAGCCCGGCGTCGCTGTGGGTGGCGAGGAGCTTGCCGGTGAGCAGCAGCCCCCAGGCGGCGGCGTTGACGAACAGCGACGGGCTGCGGCCGAGGTGGCGCTGCCAGTCCACCGGGCCGCCCTCGCCGACCTTGTCGCGGATCAGCGCGTCGCGGGTGGCGGCGTCGGGGATGCGCAGCAGCGCCTCGGCCAGGCACATCAGCGCCACGCCCTCGGCCGAGCTGAGCGCGAACTCCTGCAGCAGCCCCTGCACGAGGCCGGCGCGCCCGCCCTCGCGGGTGCGCTCGCGCACGCCGCGCGCGAGCCGCAGCGCCAGCGCCTGCGCGGCCGCGGCCTGCGCGGGCGAAAGGCTCGCCTGCGCGACGAGATCGGGCAGCAGCTCGGGCTCGGGGGTGCGCGTGCGCGCGGTGATCACCGCGCGCAGCGGCGAGGTGCCAAGCGGCGCGGTGGGCACCGGCGCGGGCGCGGCGTCACGGGCGTTCATCGCGGCCTCCGATCCGGAAAGCCGCAGCGTAGCGCGTGGCGGGCGGGAGGAGGCCGATGGGGTCGCGCCCCGCCCCGGCGCGCCCGCCGCGCGACGACGCAGTCCCGGCGGGGTCAGTTCGCCGGCGGCAGGCTCCGCGCGCGCGTGGCCAGCCGCGCGGCGAGCGGGCTGCGCGGCCGCAGCGCCTGCCGTTCGGCCGCGAGGCCGACGGCGAGCGCCCGCTCGCCGCCGCGCAGCGCGGCTTCGATCAGCGTCAGATCGAGCAGGTCGCGCTGGGCATGGCTGCCGCCGAAGCGGTGGTTGTGGCTGCGGATGTCGCGCAGCAGCGTGGCGGCGGTCGCAAAGTCGCCTTGGCCGAACGCGGCGACGGCACGGCACGCCGGGTGGCCCACCTCGCGCGTGAAGCCGGCGTTGTCGCCGTCTTCGGCCATCGCGCGCTGCTGCGCCTGCAGCACCTGCTGCTGCAGCGCGGGCCGGTCGGCGCCGACGAAGGCGAGCATCGCGTGCAAGTCGTTCCACGCGTAGTGGCCCGCTTCGGCGAACGGCGCCCACCGGTCGGCCAGCGGCTGCCAGCGGTCGCCGACGTCGACGCCGCGCAGCGCCAGGCGCCACAGCATCGCGCTGGCGTCGATCATGTCGACGACGACCGACGAGCCGGTGCCGCCGATCGAGGCGTCGTACAGCCGCAGCACTTCGGCGTGGTCGTCGCGCTCGAGGTGGATCAGCGCCAGATGCCACCAGTTGTGCGTGGCGAGGAAGCTGCCGGTCGACCAGCGCTCGGCGTTGGGCTGCAGCCAGGCAATGCCGGCGCGCGGGTCGTGGCGCATCTCGTGCACGTGCGCCACCGCGTGCCAGCCCCAGCCGTCGCGCGGCTCGAGCTCGACGCTGCGCTCGCCCTGCGCCTGCGCCTGCGCGTAGTCGCCGGTCTCCCCGAGGCCGAACGCGTGCATGCCGAGCACGGCGTGCCAGCCCGGCACGCCGGCGTCCCAGGCCGGCAGCACGCGTGCGATGCGGTCGCGCAGCATACGGCTGTCGCCGCGCAGGAAGTCGAGCTGGTGGCCGACCTGCAGCGCCAGCGTGTCGTGCGGCCAGCGCAGGCTCAGGTCTTCGAGGCGGCGGGCGGCTTCGCGCCAGCGGCCGTGGGCGAGCGCGGTGGCCGCGGCCACGTGCGCGCGCTCGCGCTCGTCGGCACCGACGCGCGGTGCGAGCGCGGCGGCGTCGGCACAGGCCCGGCGCGCGTCGGGCAACGCGACGTGTTCGGTGCCGAGCAGCAGCAGCCAGGCCTTCAGCACATGGGCCATCGTCATCTCGGGGCTCGCGGCGAGCGCCCGCTCGCAGCTCGCGAGCGGGTCGTCGACCATGCACAGCAGTTCGCGCGCGGCCTGGGCGTAGGCGTCGGCGCTGGCGGGGGTGGCACCGGACAGGCGGTGGCCGGTGGCGTCGGTCGGGTTCACGGCGGATCTCCTTCGGGGGCCGGGCGGGGTGGGCGGTCGGCGAAGACCGCGCTTCGGACAGGGCGCCAGTGTGGGCGGATCAGGCCCCTGCGACTAAAGTCATTCCGGCCATGGAGCGGACGAACGTGCCAACCGGCGGCGAAGACACCGCACCGCGTCCGATCACGGTCGCGCTGCTCGGCACGCCCGCGGTGGGTGCGGCGACGCTGTACGGCTTCTTCGATGCGCTGGCCGGCGCGCGGCGCGACTGGCAGATGCTGCACGGGCGGCCGGGCACGCCGTCGCCGTTCCGCCCACTCGTCGTCAGCGTCGACGGCCGGCCGTTCGAGGGCGCCAACGGCGTGCGGCTGACGCCGGACGCGAGCTTCGCCGACTGCCCCGCCCCCGACGTCGCCGTCGTCACCGACGTACTGGTGCCGCCCGGCGCGCCGCTGGACTCGCTGTACGACGCCGAGGTGGCGTGGCTGCGCGGGGCGTGGGACGCGGGGGCGACGCTCGCGAGTTCGTGCTCGGGCGCGCTGCTGCTGGCGCGCACCGGGCTGCTCAACGGGCTCGACGCCACGTCGCACTGGGCGTACTGCGACGCGCTGGCGCGCCAGTACCCGCGCACGCGCTGGCACGCCGAGCGCGGCCTCGTCGTCGCCGGCCCCGGCGGGCGCATCGTGATGGCCGGCAGCGGCGTGGCGTGGCACATGCTGGCGCTGGCGCTGATCGCGCGCTTCGCCTCGCCCGAGGACGCGATGCAGGTCGCGCGCATCAACCTGCTCGACGCCAACGAGGTCAGCCCGATCGCCTACGCGTCGCTCACGCGCGGCGCGCGCGCCGAAGACCCGCTCGTCGAGCGCTGCCAGCGCTGGGCCGCCGAGCACTACCGCGCCGAGGCGCCGGTGGCGCAGATGGTGGCGCTGTCGGGGCTGCCCGAGCGCACGTTCAAGCGCCGCTTCGCGCAGGCCACCGGCATGAGCCCGCTCGACTACGTGCACACGCTGCGGCTAGAGGAGGCCAAGCAGATGCTCGAGACGACGGAACTGGCGGTGGAGGCGGTGGCCCTCGAAGTGGGCTACCAGGACGCGAGCTTCTTCGGGCGCCTGTTCAAGCGCAAGGTAGCGCTAACGCCGGCGCAGTACCGCCGCCGCTTCGGCGCGCTGGACCGCCAGCTGCGGCGCGCGGCGGCGCCGTAGCAGCGCCGCATCAGGCCGACGTTGCGGTCCAGTCGCGCCCTTCGAGGTGGGCGCGCATCAGCAGGTCGGGCGTGGCGCGGATGTGCATTTCCAGCGCCAGCGCCGCGCGCGCCTCCTCGCCGGCCATCGCGGCTTCGTAGATCTGGCGGTGCTCAGCGTGCACGTCGCGCCGGCTGTCGGTCAGGTGCATCGCGTAGCGGCGGTAGCGCTCGCCGTGGCGGGCGAGCAGGCGCAGCACCTTGGTCGTCCACGGCGAGGCTTGGGCGGCGATCAGCGCCTCGTGGAAGCGCGTGTTCAGCTGCTCCCAGCGCCGGCGGTGCTCGGGGCGGATCGGCTGCTCGACGGCGCTGAGCTGGGTGTAGGCGAGCTCGAGCTCGGCGCGCCAGCGGTCGTCGCCGCGGCGGATCGACTGCCGCAGCGCCTCGATCTCGATGTGCAGCCGCAGGCGCGTGAGATCCTGCAGGTCCTCGACCGTGATCGGCGCGACGCGAAAGCCGCGCTGCCCCTCGGCGACGACGAGCGCGTCGCTGACCAGGCGCGTGATCGCCTCGCGCAGCGTGCCGGCACCGACGCCGTAGCGGTCCTTCAGGTGCTCGACGCGCAGTTTCTCGCCGGGGGCCAGGCGCCCTTCGACGATGTCGTCGCGCAGCTGGCCGTAGGCGCGCTCGATCAGCGTGCGCACGCCGTGGTCGTCGTCGCCCGGGTCGGCGCCGCCGTCGACGCCGACCAGGCTCAGCACTGCGCGCTTGACCATCGGTCCTGCTCCTCGCGGCGGCGGCGTCCTGCGGCGGGCCTCACTGCCGCGCGCGCTCGCGCAGCCGCTGCAGCCGGTAGCTCAGCTGCGGGCGCGTCATGCCCAGCGCCCGTGCGGCGCCGGCCACGTTGCCGTCGGCGCGTGCGACGGCCTCCCGGATCAGCGCGTCCTCGAGCGCTTCCAGGCTCAGGCCGCGGCGCTGCACGTCGTCGTAGAGCGACGCGGCGTCGCTGCACGGGTGGCGCTCGAGCGCGCCCTGCGCGTTGACGACGACCGGTGCTGCGGCCTGCAGCGTCGGGAACAGCTGCGCGACGTCGATCGGCCCGCCGGGGTTGGCGAGGATCACGCCGCGCTCGATCAGGTTCTCGAGCTCGCGCACGTTGCCGGGCCAGGGGTAGTGGCGCATCGCGTCGAGCGCGCGGTCGGTGAAGCCGGCCACGCGCTTGCCGTGCAGCGCGACGAAGCGCTGCAGCAGGTGCACCGCCAGCGGCTCGATGTCCTCGATGCGCTCGCGCAGCGGCGGGATGCGGATCGGGTAGACGTTGAGGCGGTACATCAGGTCGCGCCGGAAGCGGCCGGCGGCCACGGCGGCTTCGAGGTCGACGTTGGTCGCGGCCACGATGCGCACGTCGACCTTGCGCGTCGTCGTCGCGCCCAGGCGCTCGACCTCGCCGCTTTGCAGCACGCGCAGCAGCTTGGCCTGCGCGGGCAGCGGCAGCTCGCCGAGCTCGTCGAGCAGCAGCGTGCCGCCGTCGGCGCGCTCGAAGCGCCCCGGGCGCGCGGCGGCGGCGCCGGTGTAGGCGCCCTTCTCGGCGCCGAAGAGTTCGCTCTCGATCAGCTCGCCGGGCAGCGCGGCGCAGTTGACGGCGACGAACGGGCCCTTGGCGCGCGCGCTCATCGCGTGGAGCGCACGCGCGAAGCGCTCCTTGCCGACGCCGGTCTCACCGGTCAGCAGCACCGTGACCTGGGTCGCCGCCGCCTTGCGCAGCAGCTCCACCGCACCGGCGAAGGCGCGCGAAGCGCCCACCAGCGGCCCCTCCTCGTCGGCGGGCTCGAGCGTCGAGCGCAGCGTCTCGATCTGCTCCTGCAGGTCCTCGAGGCGAACCAGCATCGAGTCGGCCGCGTAGTCGGCGGCCATCGCCTCGCCGTCGGGCCACGCGGCGAGCGGGCGGCCTTCGATCAGGCAGTGCGGCGCGCCGCAGGCGGCACACGCCGTCTCCTGGTAGAGGATCGGCTGGCCGAAGAACGCGCTCGTGTAGCCCGACGCATAGCCGAGCAGCATCCAGCACACCGGCTCGGTCTGCGGACCGAAGTCGCGCACGTGCGTCTCGACTTCCCAGCTGTGGTCCCAGCGGTACACGCCCAGGTAGTGGCCGCGGTCGAGGTCGGCCTCGAAGCGCACGGGAGTGACCTGCACCGCGCCCTCGAGCATGTGCAGCTGCGGGCCGACGGCGAACATCTCGAACAGGCCGGCACTGCCGCGCACCTGCCGCGCGAGCGCCGCGTCGCGCTCGCCGGCGGCGTAGCCGGCGCGCAGCAGCAGGCGGCGCGTGCCGTCGCGGCCGAGGGTGTGCATCAGCTCGCGCCGCAGCGCACCGAACGCCGCCGCGTGCACGAGCAGCATGCGCTGCCCGGCGAGCCAGATCCGCCCGTCGCCGGCCGAGAAGTGCACCAGCCGGCGCAGGTCGGCGTCGGACGGCAGCGGGGGCAGTGCCGGGGCGGGCATCGGCGGATTATCGATAACTTTAGACCCTGCGTCCATCGGACCGAAGGCCTGCCCGACAGCGCACTTCACCAAATGGTGAATCGTCGCAGCCGCGCATCGCGGAATTCGTCATGATGCGCCGCAATAGACCGCCTGAATCGGTCGGACATCGGGGGCCCGAGGGCGGACGAACAGTCGCTCGAACGAATGGCGCGTAGTGGTTTTCCCTTGAATTATCGAGATTCGTCGGGAGACGCGTCCCAACTGGCACGCCTGATGCGACGCCGCGGCCATGGATCGGCCCGACGCTTCCCGCCTGCCCGCGGCACCCTCCCCCGGTGCGCCGGCGCCCGAGCCGCTGGTGTGCGACACGTCGCTGCGCTACGTGCGCGTGACCGAAGTGCGTGCCGACGGCCTGGTCGCGTTCGACTTTGCGATCGGCTGGCCCGAGCTCTCGGTCGAGCTGATGCTGCCGCGCGCAGCGTTCGACGAGTTCTGCACCCGCAACCAGGTCATCCGGCTCGAGCCCCGGGCCGAGGACCCCACCCCTGTCGACCAAGGAGAGGAGACCGACGAATGACGATCGACCTGAAGGCGCGCGAGATCCAGCCGCTGCGCCACACCTACGAGCACGTCGCGCGCTACATCGGCGGCGACAAGCACGCCAGCCGCTACCAGGAGGCCACGCTCGGCGCGCAGCCGTCGACCAACTTCCACTACCGGCCGACCTGGGACCCCGACCACGAGCTGTTCGACACCGCGCGCACGGCGGTGAAGCTCGCCGACTGGTACGTGCTGCGCGACCCGCGCCAGTTCTACTACGCGAGCTGGACGATGACGCGCGCGCGCCAGCAGGACGCGATGGAGGCCAACTACCAGTTCGTCGAGCAGCGCGCGCTGGTGGCCAAGATGCCCGACGCGGTGCGCGCCAAAGCGTGCGACGTGCTGATGCCGCTGCGCCACGTGGCCTGGGGCGGCAACATGAACAACTGCTCGATCGCGGCCTACGGCTACGGCACCGCGTTCACCGCGCCGGCGATGTTCCACGCGATGGACCACCTCGGTGCTGCGCAGTACCTGACGCGGCTGGGCCTGACGCTGGACGAACCGGCGGTGCTCGAAGCCGGCCGCAGCGCCTGGCTGAACGAGCCGCGCTGGCAGGTGCTGCGCCGCTTCGTCGAGGACACGCTGGTCGTCCAGGACCCGTTCGAGCTCTTCGTCGCCCAGAACCTGGCGCTCGACGGGCAGCTCTACCCGCTGATCTACGGCGCGTTCGTCGACGACCACCTCGCGCTGCAGGGCGGCACCGCGGTGGCGATGCTGACCGCCTTCATGCCCGAGTGGCACGAGGAAAGCGCGAAGTGGGTCGACGCGGTCGTCAAGACGGCCGCCGCCGAGTCGGAGGCCAACCGCACGCTGATCGCCGGCTGGGCCAGGGCCTGGGCCGACCGCGCGCAGGCCGCGCTCGCGCCGGTGGCCGAGCTCGCGCTCGGCGCGGCCGGCGACGCGGCGCTCGCCGACGCCCGCGCGACGCTCGACGCGCGCATCAAGAAGGCCGGCCTGGCCTGACCCCGGACACCGCAGGAGACGACATGTCCAACGTATTCATCGCGTTCCAGTCCAACGAGGAGTCGTACCCGATCGTCGAGGCGATCCTGGCGGACAACCCGAAGGCCCAGGCCGTGCACTCGCCCGGGCTGGTGAAGATCGACGCCCCCGACTCGCTGACGATCAAGCGCGAGACGATCGAGGCCCAGACCGGGCGGCCCTTCGACCTGCAGCAGATCCACGTCAACCTGGTGACGCTGTCGGGCCACATCGACGAGGACGACGACCAGTTCACGCTGAGCTGGAAGCACTGAGGCAACCCAGGAGACGCACTCATGGACACCCGCGTACTGAAGAAGAAGCTCGGCCTGAAGGAGCGCTACGCCGCGATGACGCGCGGCCTGGGCTGGGAGACGACGTACCAGCCGATGGACAAGGTGTTCCCGTACGACCGCTACGAGGGCATCAAGATCCACGACTGGGACAGGTGGGAGGACCCGTTCCGCCTCACGATGGACGCCTACTGGAAGTACCAAGGCGAGAAGGAGCGCAAGCTCTACGCCGTGATCGACGCCTTCGCGCAGAACAACGGCCAGCTCGGCGTCTCCGACGCGCGCTACGTCAACGCACTGAAGCTGTTCATCCAGGGCGTGACGCCGCTCGAGTACTACGCGCACCGCGGCTTCGCGCACACCGGCCGCGCGTTCCGCGGCGAGGGCGCGCGCGTGGCCTGCCAGATGCAGAGCATCGACGAGTTGCGCCACTACCAGACCGAGACGCACGCGATCAGCCACTACAACAAGTACTTCAACGGCATGCACCGGTCCAACCACTGGTTCGACCGCGTGTGGTACCTGTCGGTGCCGAAGTCGTTCTTCGAGGACGCCGTCTCGGCCGGGCCGTTCGAGTTCCTGACCTCGGTCAGCTTCTCGTTCGAGTACGTGCTGACGAACCTGCTGTTCGTGCCGTTCATGAGCGGCGCGGCGCACAACGGCGACATGAGCACGGTGACGTTCGGCTTCAGCGCCCAGAGCGACGAGAGCCGGCACATGACGCTCGGCATCGAGTGCATCAAGTTCATGCTCGAGCAGGACCCGGCCAACGTGCCCATCGTGCAGCGCTGGATCGACAAGTGGTTCTGGCGCGGCTACCGGCTGCTGACGCTGGTGGCGATGATGCAGGACTACATGCTCCCGAAGCGCGTGATGAGCTGGAAGGAGGCGTGGGAGATGTACGCCGAGAGCAACGGCGGCGCGCTGTTCAAGGACCTCGCCCGCTACGGCATCCGCGAGCCGCTGGGCTGGAAAGACGCCTGCGAAGGCAAGGACCACATCAGCCACCAGGCGTGGAACGTGTTCTACAACTTCAACGCCGCCGCGCCCTTCCACACCTGGACGCCCACCGAGGACGAGCTGGCCTGGCTCTCGGCCAAGTACCCCGACAGCTTCGACAAGTACCACCGCCCGCGCATCGAGTACTACCGCGAGCAGCATGCCGCCGGCAACCGCTACTACAGCAAGACGCTGCCGATGCTGTGCAACACCTGCCAGATCCCGATGTTCTTCACCGAGCCGGGCGACCCGACCAAGATCTGCTACCGCGAGAGCGACTGGCGCGGCAACAAGTACCACTTCTGCAGCGACCACTGCAAGGGCATCTTCGACCACGAGCCCGAGAAGTACGTGCAGAGCTGGCTGCCGGTGCACCAGATCTACCAGGGCCACTGCTTCAACCCCGGCACCGACCCGACGAAGGAAGGCTTCGACCCGCTGCTGGCGGTGCTCGAGTACTACGGGCTGAACGTGGGCCGCGACAACTTCGACTTCGAGGGCTCCGAGGACCAGAAAAACTTCGCCGCCTGGCGCGGCGAGGCATCGTCGAACGCGCCGCAAGGAGAGCAGGCATGAGCGTGGCCGCCGTCAAGGAGTACGACTTCCCCCCGAAGGACGTGCGCGAGAACTTCCCCGCGCCGCTGCTGTACATCGGCTGGGAAGACCACCTGCTGTTCTGCTCGCCGTACTGCCTGCCGCTGCCGCCGGACATGCCGTTCGGCGCGCTGGCCACGCAGGTGCTGCCGGGCATCTACAGCTACCACCCGGACTTCGCGAAGATCGACTGGGACCGTGTCGAGTGGTTCAAGTCGGGCCGGCCGTGGAAGCCCGATCCGGCGAAGTCGCTGGCCGACAACGGCCTGCAGCACAAGGACGTGATCCGCTTCCGCACCCCGGGGCTGACCGGCATCCAGGGCTCGTACAGCTGAACCAGAGGCACGTGCCGCCGCGACGCCCTGGCGCCGCGGCGGCACCACCGGGCATGAGCCATTCCCTGACGATCGAGCCGCTGGGCGCGACGATCGAGGTCGCCGAGGGGCAGACGCTGCTCGACGCCGCGCTGCGCCAGGGCATCTACATCCCCCACGCCTGCGGCCACGGCCTGTGCGGCACCTGCAAGGTGCAGGTCCTCGACGGCGAGGTCGACCACGGCGCGGCCAACCCGTTCGCGCTGATGGACGTCGAGCGCGACGAGGGCAAGACGCTGGCCTGCTGCGCGACGCTGCAGTGCGACGCCACGATCGAGGCCGACATCGAAGAGGAGCCCGACGCCGAGGTGATCCCCGTGCGCGACTTCGCGGCGCGCGTCGTGCGCGCCGAGATGCTGACGCCGACGATCCGCGGCATCTGGCTCGCGCTCGACGAGCCGATCCACTTCCAGGCCGGGCAGTACGTGCAGGTCCACGTGCCAGGGCTCGACGCCGGGCGGGCGTTCTCGATCGCCAATGCGCCGGCCGACGTCGAGCGCAGCGGCACGATCGAGCTCAACGTGCGCATCGTGCCCGGCGGCGCGGCCACCACCTGGCTGCACGAGCAGCTGCAGGCGGGCACCGCGCTGCGCGTGTCCGGCCCCTACGGCCGCTTCTTCGTGCGCAAGTCGGCGCGTCTGCCGATGGTGTTCATGGCCGGCGGCTCCGGGCTGTCGAGCCCGCGCTCGATGATCCTCGACCTGCTCGACGGCGGCTGCGCCGAGCCGATCACGCTCGTCTACGGCCAGCGCACGCGCGCCGAGCTCTACTACGACGACGAGTTCCGCGCGCTGGCCGGGCGGCACCCGAACTTCCGCTACGTGCCGGCGCTGTCCGACGAGCGCGCGGACAGCGACTGGGCGGGCGCCCGCGGCTTCGTGCACGAGGCGGCGAGGGCGGCGTTCGACGGCGGTTTCGCCGGCCACAAGGCGTACCTGTGCGGGCCGCCGCCGATGGTCGAGGCCTGCATCGGCGCGCTGATGCAGGGGCGCCTGTTCGAGCGCGACATCTACACCGAGAAGTTCCTCAGCGCCGCCGACGCCGCGGGCTCACGCAGCCCGCTGTTCCGCCGCATCTGAACCCGCCGCGTCGTGCGCCACGAAGCCGTCCAGCACCTCGAGGAACGCCGCCAGGATCGGCGACGGATCGCCGCGCCGCCACAGGCAGGCGAGCTCGAGATCGCGCAGGCGCCGGCTCGACAGCGGGCGGAACGCGACGCCCGGCAGCCGCAGGTTGGTCGCCGACTGCGTCGTCACCGCCAGCCCGAAGCCGCTGGCCACCAGCGCCACCGCGGTCAGCACGTCCTCGACTTCCTGCTCGACGACGAGCCTGACGCCCTCGGCCTTGAACGCCGCCGCGACCTCCTGCGCGAGGCCGTGCATCGGCACGTTGGGGTAGGTGATCATCGGCTGGGCGTCGAGGTCGGCCAGGCGCAGCGCCGTCTTGGCCGCCAGCGGATGGCCGGCGGGCAGGGCGACGACGAGCGGCTCGCGCAGCACGACGCGCACGTCGATGCCCGCCTCCTCGGGCACCAGGCGGTTGAAGCCGACCGTGATGCGCCGCTCGCGCAGCGCCTGCAGCTGCTCGGCCTTCGTCATGTTGTGCAGCACGATGCGCACCTGCGGCCGCGCGGCGTGGAAGCGCGCCAGGATGCGCGGGATCACGTCGAGCACGCCGGAGCCGAACAGGCCCACGTCGAGCCGCCCGACGAGCCCCTGGCCGGCGAGCTTCGTGCGCTCGGCCGCGCGCTGCGCGAGTGCGAGCAGGTTGGGCACTTCGGCGAGCAGCGTTTGCCCCGCTTCCGTCAGCTCGACGCCCTTGGGCGTGCGCACGAACAGCCGCGTGCCGAGTTCGTTCTCGAGCGCCTGGATCTGGCGCGACAGCGGTGGCTGCGCCATGTGCAGCCGCTCGGCCGCGCGGCCGAAGTTGCGCTCCTCGGCGACGGCGAGGAAGTAGCGCATCTGGCGCAGGTCCATGGCGGGCGTCGTGGCTGCCGAGTGAATACTCGCACGGTATCACAGGCGCCACAAACGGTATTGGACAGTATCGCGACCGCCTCCTATGCTGACTCGGTCTCGGGGCGCGCGGCGATGCGTTCCGCGGCGCACGGCTGAACCGCTGCCCATGTTCTTCGACAACCGTCCCAAGGTCACCGTCCGCGTCGTCCAGACCGGCGAGAGCTTCCCCTGCGCCACCAGCGAGAGCCTGCTGCAGGGCATGCTGCGGCTGGGCCGCAAGGGCATCCCGGTGGGCTGCGTGGGCGGGGGGTGCGGCGTGTGCAAGGTGCGCATCGTGCAGGGCGAGGTCGCCCGCCTCGGCCCGGTGAGCCGCGCGCACGTGAGCGTCGAGGAGGAGGCGCAGGGCTGCACGCTGGCCTGCCGCGTCGCGCCGCTGACGCCGGTCACGCTCGAGGTCGCGGGCCGGTTCGAGAAGCCTTTCCAGAAGGGGTTCGCCCGCGCGGCGGACCATGTGTCAACGCAGTGAACGGACCCCGCACGGGGATGTGACGAAGGAGACCGACATGAGTGGAGTGATGCGCATCGGGCACGCCAGCCTGCGCGTGATGGACATGGCCGCCGCCGTGCGGCACTACGAGCGCGTGCTGGGCCTGAAGAAGACGATGGAAGACAAGCACGGCAACGTGTACATGAAGTGCTGGGACGAGTGGGACAAGTACTCGCTGATCCTGACGCCGTCGGACCAGGCGGGCATGAACCACGTCGCCTTCAAGGTCGAGAAGGACAGCGACCTCGACGACCTGCAGAAGAAGGTCGAGGCCTGGGGCGTGAAGACGACGATGCTGCCCGAGGGCACGCTGCCCTCCACCGGCCGCATGCTGCAGTTCAACCTGCCGAGCGGCCACGAGATGCGGCTGTACGCGATGAAGGAGTACGTCGGCACCGAGGTCGGCACGACCAACCCCGACCCTTGGCCCGACAACATCACCGGCGCCGGCGCGCACTGGCTGGACCACTGCCTGCTGATGTGCGAGCTCAACCCGGAGACCGGCGTCAACAAGGTCGCCGAGAACACGAAGTTCATGGTCGAGGCGCTGGACTTCTTCCTGACCGAGCAGGTCGTCGTCGGGCCCGGCGGCGCGATCCAGGCCGCGAGCTGGCTGGCGCGCACGACGACGCCGCACGACATCGCCTTCGTCGGCGGTCCGCGCGCCGGGCTGCACCACATCTCGTTCTTCCTCGACAGCTGGCACGACGTGCTGAAGGCCGCCGACGTGATGGCCAAGAACAAGGTCAAGATCGACGTCGCGCCGACGCGCCACGGCATCACGCGCGGCGAGACGATCTATTTCTTCGACCCGAGCGGCAACCGCAACGAGACCTTCGCCGGCCTGGGCTATCTCGCGCAGCGCGACCGCCCCGTGACCACGTGGAGCGAGGACAAGCTGTGGACCGGCATCTTCTACCACACGGGCGAGGCGGTGCCGTCGTTCACCGACGTCTACACCTGATCGCGGCAGGGGGGGCGGCCATGGCGCACGACAGGCACAGCGTCGAGCAGCGCGTGATCACCGCCGAGGCGGCCCTCGCCGCGCTGCAGGGCGCGGTGGCGCACGCGAACGCGCTCGGCATCCGGGTCAACGTCGCCGTCGCCGACCCGTCGGGCGTGCTCGCGGGGTTCCTGCGCATGCCCGGCGCGTTCGTCCACTCGGTCGAGATCGCGATCGACAAGGCGCGCACCGCCGCCGGGTTCGGCTTCCCGACCAGCCGCTGGGGCGCGGTCGTCGGCGACGACGAGCTGCTGCGCCTGGGCCTCGCGCAGCGCCCGGGCCTCGTGATGTTCGGCGGCGGGCTGCCGATCGTCGAGGCCGGTCAGCGCATCGGCGGCATCGGCGTGTCGGGCGGCTCGGCCGAGCAGGACGAAGCCTGCGCCGCGGCCGGCCTGCGCGCGCTGGGCCTCGGCTGAACCCGCAGGCCCGCGGCCGACCGTGGCCGGCCGTCCCATCCCCACCGGAGCCACCCCATGAACGAGTTCCTCAACTTCATCGACGGCCGCTTCGTCGCCACCGGCAAGACGTTCGACGACCGCAACCCCGCCACCGGCCGCGTGATCGGCCTGGTACACGAGGCCGGCGCGGCCGAGGTCGACGCCGCCGTGCAGGCCGCGCGCCGCGCGCTGAAGGGCGACTGGGGGCGCATGCCGGTCGTCAAGCGCGTCGAGCTGCTGTACGCGGTGGCCGACGAGATCAACCGCCGCTTCGACGACTTCCTCGCCGCCGAGGTGGCCGACACCGGCAAGCCGCGGTCGCTCGCCTCGCACGTCGACATCCCGCGCGGCGCGGCCAACTTCAAGGTCTTCGCCGACATCGTCAAGAACGTGCCGACCGAGAGCTTCGAGATGGCCACCCCCGACGGCGGCACGGCGCTGAGCTACGCGCTGCGCACGCCGCTGGGCGTCGTCGGCGTCGTCTGCCCGTGGAACCTGCCGCTGCTGCTGATGACGTGGAAGGTGGGGCCGGCGCTCGCGTGCGGCAACACGGTCGTCGTCAAGCCGTCGGAGGAGACGCCGGCCACGGCGACGCTGCTCGGCGAGGTGATGAACGCCGTCGGCATGCCGCCGGGGGTCTACAACGTCGTGCACGGCTTCGGGCCGAACTCGGCCGGCGAGTTCCTGACCCGCCACCCCGGCGTCAACGGCATCACGTTCACCGGCGAGACGCGCACCGGCGAGGCGATCATGGCCGCCGCCGCCAAGGGCGTGCGGCCGGTCAGCTTCGAGCTCGGCGGCAAGAACGCCGGCATCGTCTTCGCCGACGCCGACTTCGACAAGGCGGTGGCCGGCATCACGAGGAGCGCGTTCGAGAACTGCGGCCAGGTGTGCCTGGGCACCGAGCGCGTCTACGTGCAGCGGCCGATCTTCGACCGGTTCGTCGCCGCCCTCAAGGCGAGCGCCGAGAAGCTGAAGATGGGCCTGCCGCACGAGCCGGGCGTGGGCCTCGGGCCGCTGATCTCGGCCGAGCACCGGCGCAAGGTGCTGTCGTACTACGACCGCGCACGCGCCGAGGGCGCGACCGTCGTCACCGGCGGCGGCGCGCCGGCGATGACGGGCGAGGCGGCCGACGGCTACTGGGTGCAGCCGACGATCTGGACCGGGCTGCCCGAGACCTCGGCCGTGATCCGCGAGGAGATCTTCGGCCCGTGCTGCCACGTGGCGCCGTTCGACACGGTCGAGGAAGCCGTCGCGCTGGCCAACGACACCGAGTACGGCCTGGCCACGACGGTGTGGACACAGAACCTGTCGACCGCGCACCGCATGGCCCGTGAGATCGAGGTCGGGCTGTGCTGGATCAACAGCTGGTTCCTGCGCGACCTGCGCACCGCGTTCGGCGGCGCCAAGGCCTCGGGCATCGGCCGCGAGGGCGGCGTGCACTCGCTCGAGTTCTACACCGAGCTGCGCAACGTGATGGTCAAGCTCTAGCGGCGCCCGGACGGCTTCGCGCGCGACGGCCGGCCCGGTTCACCTCAACGATCGGGGTCCGTCTTGCCGCCGAGTCCGCCGAGGATCGTCTCGACCGCCTGACGCAACGACGGCAGATCATGCTCGACCATCGACCAGACGGCCGCGAGGTCGACCTGGAACCAGCCGTGGATCAGGCGATCGCGCGTGCCTGCGATCTGTCGCCACGGCACCCCGGCATGGCGGGCGGTGATCTCGGGGCTCAGGCGCTTGACCGCTTCGCCGATGATCTCGAGTTGCCGGATGACCGCGCTTTGCGTCTTGCGGTCGTGCAGGAAGGCGTCGCGCCCGTCGGCCGTGAAGGGGCGGATGTCCTCGATCGCGTCGACGACATGCCGCAGGTAGAGCCGATCGCGCTCGCTCACAGCGGCTGCGCCTCGGCCAGGATGCGTTCGCGCAGGGCGGTGTGCAGTTCACGCTCGGTGCACAAGTCGATCCTGATGCGGAGCGTGTCGCTCAGTGCCTGTTCCAGACCGACGACCTTCAGCAGCGAGGTGCCCGTGGGCAGATCGACGAGCAGATCGAGGTCGCTGCCCTCGCGGTCGTGGCCGTGCACCGCGGAGCCGAAGACCCGCACCCGTCCTGCGCCGTGGGCCGCGGCGATGTCGAGGATGCGGTCGCGATGCCGCGTGATGGCCTTGGACGGGTGCATGTTTCGTTCTGGCATGCCCGCCTGCGTGGCCACGACGCGGTCCCTCCAACCGAGAGCGATACCCGATAGGTATCCGAAATGGAGAAAACAGTATTGGACAGTATCGTCCATCGAGCCTATCGTGATGCCCATTCCCTGATCGAGCTGCCATGACCACCCCTGCCAACCCCGAACTCGGCCGCCGCGTGCGCACCGGCGCCTTCGAGACCAACGTGCTCGAGGCCGGCGCCGGCGATCCGGTGCTCTTCATCCACGGCTCGGGCCCCGGCGTCAGCGCCTGGGCCAACTGGCGGCTCGTGATCCCGGAGCTGGCGAAGCAGCGGCGCGTGATCGCGCCCGACATGGTCGGCTTCGGCTTCACCGACCGGCCGGCCGGCATCGCCTACACGATGGACACGTGGGTGCAGCAGGCGCTGGACCTGCTCGACGCGCTCGACATCGAGCGCACCGACCTCGTCGGCAACAGCTTCGGCGGCGCGCTGGCGCTCGCGCTCGCCACGCGGCACCCGCAGCGCGTGCGCCGGCTCGTGCTGATGGGCAGCGTCGGCGTGCCGTTCGCGATCACGCCCGGGCTCGACGCGGTGTGGGGCTACACGCCGTCGCTGGAGACGATGCGCAAGCTGCTCGACATCTTCGCCTACAGCCGCGCGCTCGTCACCGACGAGCTGGCGCAGCTGCGCTACCAGGCGAGCATCCGCCCGGGGTTCCAGGAGTCGTTCGCGGCGATGTTCCCCGCCCCGCGCCAGGCTTCAGTCGACGCGATGTGCAGCCCGGAAGACGCGATCCGCGCGCTGCCGCACCAGACGCTCGTGATCCACGGCCGCGAGGACCAGGTCATCCCGCTCGCGAACTCGCTGACGCTGGCGAGCTGGATCCCCCGCGCGCAGCTGCACGTCTTCGGCCAGTGCGGCCACTGGACGCAGATCGAACACGCCGCGCGCTTCAACCAGCTGGTCGGCAACTTCCTCGCCGAAGCCGGCGCCGACGAACCGCTGCCCCTGGCTGCCCACGAGGCCACCGCACGATGAACCCCGACCTCATCACGGCGCTCGGCGACGAGCTCTACGCCGCCCTCACCGGCTGCCACGTGCTGGAGCCGCTGACCAGCCGCCACGCCGACATCACGATCGACGACGCCTACCGCATCCAGCAGCGGCTGAACGCACGCCGCGTCGAGGCGGGCGAAGTGATCATCGGCAAGAAGATCGGGGTCACCAGCCAGGCGGTGATGACGATGCTCGGCGTGAACCAGCCCGACTTCGGCATGCTGACCGACGCCATGGTCTACAACGAAGGCGAGGCGATCGAGGCGCAGTCGCTGATCCAGCCCAAGGCCGAAGGCGAGATCGCGTTCCTGCTCAAGCGCGACCTGATGGGCCCCGGCGTCAGCGCGGCCGACGTGCTGGCCGCCACCGAAGGCGTGATGGCCTGCTTCGAGATCGTCGACAGCCGCATCCGCGACTGGAAGATCCGCATCCAGGACACGGTGGCCGACAACGCGAGCTGCGGCGTGTTCGTGCTCGGCGACCGCGTCGTCGACCCGCGGCGCGTGGACCTGCAGACCTGCGGCATGGTGCTGGAGAAGAACGGCGAAGTCGTCGTCACCGGCGCCGGCGCGGCCACGATGGGCTCGCCGCTGACCGCGATGGCGTGGCTCGCCAACACGCTCGGGCGGCTCGGCATCGCGCTGAAGGCCGGCGAGGTCGTGCTGTCGGGCGCGCTCGGCGCAATGGTGCCGGTGAAGGCGGGCGACAACCTGCGCGTGACGATCGGCGGCATCGGCGGCTGCTCGGTGCGCTTCACATGAGCCCCCACGCGCCCTCCGGTCGCTGCCCCCCGAGGGGGCGCACGCAGCCCACCGGCCGCGACGGATCCGCGCGTGACCTTGAACGACGGCGGCCTGCACCGGCCGCGGCATCCCCGATTCGTTTGGAGAGTTCGCGATGAAGAAAGTCAAGTGTGCCCTGATCGGCCCCGGCAACATCGGCACCGACCTGCTGGCCAAGCTGCAGCGCAGCCCGGTGCTCGAACCCGTGTGGATGGTCGGCATCGACCCCGCCTCCGACGGCCTGAAGAAGGCGCGCGAGATGGGGATCAAGACCACCGCCGAAGGCGTCGACGGCCTCGTGCCGCACATCCGGCGCGACGGCGTGCAGATCGTGTTCGACGCCACCAGCGCCTACGCGCACGCCGAGAACTCGCGCAAGGTCAACGCCGAGGGGGCGATGATGATCGACCTCACGCCGGCGGCGATCGGGCCCTACTGCGTGCCCCCGGTGAACCTGAAGGAGCACGTGGGCAAGCGCGAGATGAACGTCAACATGGTCACCTGCGGCGGCCAGGCGACGATCCCGATGGTCTATGCGGTCAGCCGCGTGCAGCCGGTGCGCTACGCCGAGATCGTCGCCACCGTCTCCAGCAAGTCGGCCGGCCCGGGCACGCGCAAGAACATCGACGAGTTCACCCGCACCACCGCCGGCGCGGTCGCCAAGGTCGGCGGCGCGAAGCAGGGCAAGGCGATCATCGTCATCAACCCGGCCGACCCGCCGCTGATCATGCGCGACACCGTGCACTGCCTCGTCGAGGGCACGCCCAAGGCGGCCGAGATCGAGGCCTCGGTGCACGCGATGCTCGCCGAGGTGCAGAAGTACGTGCCCGGCTACCGCATCGTCAACGGCCCGGTGATCGACGACGACCGCGTCTCGATCTACCTCGAGGTGGAGGGCCTGGGCGACTACCTGCCGAAGTACGCCGGCAACCTCGACATCATGACCGCCGCCGCCGCACGCACGGCCGAGATGTTCGCCGAGGAGATCCTCGCCGGCACGCTCAAGCTCGAGCCGGTGCGCGCCGAAGCCGCCGCCGCCTGAGCCCGCACGACACCGCACGGAGAACACCCATGAGCCACCTGAACGGTCGCAGGATCACCCTGCACGACATGACGCTGCGCGACGGCATGCACCCCAAGCGCCACCAGATGACGCTGGAACAGATGAAGACGATCGCGCAGGGGCTGGACGCGGCCGGCATGCCGCTGATCGAGGTCACGCACGGCGACGGGCTGGGCGGCAGCTCAGTCAACTACGGCTTCCCGGCGCACGCCGACGAGGAGTACCTCTCGGCGGTGATCCCGCTGATGAAGACGAGCAAGGTCTCGGCGCTGCTGCTGCCGGGCATCGGCACCGTCGACCACCTGAAGATGGCGCACGGCCTGGGCGTGCACACGATCCGCGTGGCCACCCATTGCACCGAGGCCGACGTGTCGGAGCAGCACATCACGGCGGCGCGCAAGCTCGGCATGGACACCGTCGGCTTCCTGATGATGGCGCACATGAACAGCCCCGAGGGGCTCGTGAAGCAGGCCCGGCTGATGGAGGGCTACGGCGCCAACTGCATCTACGTCACCGACTCGGCGGGCTACATGCTGCCCGACGACGTCAAGGCGCGCATCGGCGCCGTGCGCGCGGCGCTGAAGCCCGAGACCGAGCTCGGCTTCCACGGCCACCACAACCTGGCGATGGGGGTGGCGAACTCGATCGCCGCGATCGAGGCCGGCGCCAATCGCATCGACGCCGCCGCCGCCGGGCTCGGCGCCGGGGCCGGCAACACGCCGATGGAGGTGCTGGTGGCGGTGTGCGACCGCATGGGCATCGAGACCGGGGTGGACGTCTGGAAGATCCAGGACGTCGCCGAGGACCTGGTGGTGCCGATCATGGACTTCCCGATCCGCGTCGACCGCGACTCGCTCACGCTCGGCTACGCCGGCGTCTACGGCAGCTTCCTGCTGTTCGCCAAGCGCGCCGAGAAGAAGTACGGCGTGCCGGCGCGCGACCTGCTGGTCGAACTCGGCCGCCGCGGCATGGTCGGTGGCCAGGAGGACATGATCGAGGACACCGCGCTGACGATGGCCAAGGCGCGCGGGCTGATGCCCGCCCGCGCCGCGTGAGCAACGCCGGAGCACACGCCATGGCACTCGACGCCGCCACCATCGCCGGCCTGGCCGAGCACCTCGAGCGCTGCCAGCTCGAGGCGCGCGACACGCTGAAGATCACCGACGAGCATCCCGGCATGGACTGGGACGACGCCTACGCGATCCAGGACACGATCCTGGCCGCCAAGCTCGCCCGCGGCGCGAAGCCGGCCGGCCTGAAGTGCGGGTTGACGTCGCACGCGAAGATGAAGCAGATGGGCGTCACCGAGCCGGTGTTCGGCTTCCTGGTCGACGAGTTCGGCGTGCCCGACGGCGCCGAGGTCGACACGAAGGCGCTGATCCACCCCAAGGTCGAGCCCGAGATCGCGTTCGTCCTCAAGCGCGAACTCAGGGGCCCGGGCTGCCACATCGGCTCGGTGCTCGCCGCCACCGAATTCGTGCTGTCCGGCATCGAGGTCATCGACAGCCGCTACCGCGACTTCAAGTTCGACCTCAAGAGCGTGATCGCCGACAACACGTCGGCCGCGCGCTTCGTCGTCGGCGGCCGCGCGATGCGCCCCGACGACGTCGACCTGCGCACGCTCGGCGTCGTGATGGAGAAGAACGGACGCGTCGTCGCGCTCGGCGCCGGCGCCGCCGTGCTCGGCCACCCGGCGGCGGCGGTGGCGATGCTCGCCAACCACCTCGGCCGGCGCGGGCGCAGCATCCCGGCGGGCACGCTGATCCTGTCGGGCGGCGTGACCGAGGCGGTGGCCGTCGAGCCCGGCGACCACGTCACGCTGCGCGTGCAGGACCTGGGCAGCGTGTCGCTGCGTTTCGCCTGAAGGAGGACCGTCCGATGCCGTTCGCCCAGATCTACATGCTCGAAGGCCGCACCGAGGACCAGAAGCGCGCGGTGATCGAGAAAGTCACGCAGGCGCTGCACGAAGCGGTGGGCGCGCCGAAGGAGACGATCCGCGTCTGGATCCACGACATGCCGAAGACGAACTGGGGCATCGCCGGCGTCAGCGCGAAGGACCTCGGTCGCTGAGGCGACCATGCCTGCCGACGCGCCGCGGGTCAGACGACCAGCAGCGCGCGGAAGTCGTTGACGTTGGTGTAGGTCGGCCCCGTCGTCACGAGGTCGCCGAGGGCGGCGAAGAAGCCGTAGGCGTCGTGCCGGTCGAGGTGGGCGGCCGGCTTCAGGCCGCGCGCGGCCGCGCGCGCGAGCGTGTCGGGCGCGACCACGGCGCCGGCGTTGTCTTCCACGCCGTCGATGCCGTCGGTGTCGGCGGCCAGCACGTGCACGCCCGGCTCGCCCTGCAGCGCGATCGCGCAGCCGAGCAGGAACTCGGTGGCGCGCCCGCCGCGCCCGGGCGGGCCGTCGGCCGGGCGCACCGTCACCGTCGTCTCGCCGCCGCTGAGGATCACGCACGGCTTCGCGAACGGCTGCCCGCGCCTGGCCACCGCGCGCGCCAGCGCCGCGTGCACCTTGCCCACCTCGCGGCTCTCGCCTTCGATCTCGTCGCTGAGGACGTGCGCCTGCACGCCGTGCGCGCGCGCCAGCGCCGCCGCGGCTTCCAGGCTCTGCTGCGGCGTGGCGATCAGGTGCACCTCGTGGCCGGCGAAGCGCCCGTCGCCGGGCTTCGGCGTCTCGAACGCGCCGCTCTCGAGGCCCGCCCGCACGGCCGGCGGCAGCTCGATGCCGTAGCGCCGCACGATCGCCAGCGCGTCGGCGCACGTCGTCGGGTCGGGCACGGTGGGGCCGCTGGCGATCACCGCCGGGTCGTCGCCGGGCACGTCGCTGATCAGCAGCGTGACGACCTTCGCCGGCGCGCAGCGCGCGGCCAGCCGCCCGCCCTTGATCGCCGAGAGGTGCTTGCGCACGCAGTTCATCTCGTCGATCGCCGCGCCGGACTTCAGCAGCGCGCGGTTGATCGCCTGCTTGTCGTCGAAGCTCACGCCCTCGGCGGGCAGGCTCAGCAGCGCCGAGCCGCCGCCCGAGATCAGGCACAGCACGAGGTCGTCGGCCGTGAGCCCCCGCGCGAGTTCGACGATGCGCTGCGCGGCGCGCCGCCCCGCCTCGTCGGGCACCGGGTGGGCGGCTTCGACCACTTCGATGCGCCCGGGCCTGGCCTCGTACGCCGGCGGCACGTGGCCGTAGCGGGTGACGACCAGCCCCGACAGCGGCGCGTGCGCGGGCCACAGTGCGTCCAGCGCCGCGGCCATCGTGCCGCCGGCCTTGCCCGCGCCGAGCACGAGCGTGCGGCCCTTCGGCGGCGCGGGCAGGAACGGCCCGAGCACCGCCTGCGGCAGCGCGCGCTGCACCGCCGCGTCGAACAGCGCGCGCAGGAACCCCCTGGGGTCGAGGCGCGGATCGGGCGTCATCGTCAGGCCTTCGCGACCTCGTGGTTGGCGAGGATCTCCAGCGCACGCACCAGCGCCGAGTGGTCGAGCTGGTCCATGCCGTGCGCGGCGCAGGCCTGCATCAGCTGCGCGGCGTTGGCGGTGCCCGGCAGCGCGACGCCGAGCGCCTTCGCGCCCTGCAGCGCCAGGTTCAGGTCCTTCTGGTGCAGGTTGATCCTGAAGCCCGGGTTGAACGTGCGCTTGATCATGCGCTCGCCGTGCACCTCGAGGATGCGGCTGCTGGCGAAGCCGCCCATCAGCGCCTGGCGCACCTTGGCCGGGTCGGCGCCGGCCTTGCTCGCGAACACGAGCGCCTCGCCCACCGCGGCGATGTTCAGCGCGACGATGATCTGGTTGGCGACCTTGGTCGTCTGGCCGTCGCCGTTGCCGCCGACGAGCGTGATGTTCTTGCCCATCAGCTGGAACAGCGGCCGCACGCGCTCGAACGCGCCCTCGGGGCCGCCGACCATGATCGTCAGCGACGCGGCCTTCGCGCCGACCTCGCCGCCCGAGACCGGTGCGTCGAGGTAGTCGCAGCCCAGCGCGTTGATCTTCTTCGCGAACGACTTCGTCTCGATCGGGCTGATCGAGCTCATGTCGACGACGACCTTGCCCGCGCTCAGCCCCTCGGCGACGCCGTCCTTGCCGAACAGTACGGCCTCGACGTCGGGCGTGTCGGGCACCATCGTGAACACGATGTCGGCGCGCTCGGCGACCTTCTTCGGGCTCGTGCACGGCGTCGCGCCCGATTCGGCGATCTCCGCCGGCACCTTGCTGCGCGTGTAGACGAACAGCTGGTGCCCGGCCTTGATCAGGTGGCCGCACATCGGCGCGCCCATGATGCCCAGGCCGATGAAGCCGAGCTTGAGCGGGGTGGTCGTCATCGGGTTCTCCTCCTTCGGAATCGGGTCAGTGGGCGAAGGCCTGGCGCCAGCCCAGGCCGGCTTCGGTCGTCGTCGCGGGCTTGTACTCGCAGCCGATCCAGCCGCCGTAGCCGATGCGATCGAGGTGCGCGAACAGGAACGCCCAGTTCAGCTCGCCGGTTCCCGGCTCGTGGCGGCCCGGGTTGTCGGCGAGCTGGATGTGGCCGATGCGCGCGAGGTGCTTGTGCACCGTCGCGGCGATCTCGCCTTCCATGCGCTGCGCGTGATAGATGTCGTACTGCACGAAGGCGTTGTCGGCGCCGACCTCGTCGAGGATCGCGATCGCCTGCGCGGTGCGGTTCAGGTAGAAGCCGGGGATGTCGTAGGTGTTGATCGGCTCGATCAGCAGCTTCAGGCCTGCCTTCTTCAGTTCCGCGGCGGCGTACTTCAGGTTGTCGACGAACGTCGCGCGCAGTAGCGCCTCGCCGACACCGGCCGGCGCCTTGCCGGCCAGGCAGTTGAGCTGCGGCGCGCCGAGCGCGGTGGCGTATTCCACCGCCTTCGCCACGCCGGCGCGGAATTCGGCGACGCGGTCGGGGTGGCACGCGATGCCGCGCTCGCCGGCGTCCCAGTCACCGGCGGGCAGGTTGTGCAGCACGAGCTGAAGGCCGTTGGCGTCGAGCCGGGCCTTGATCTCGGCGGCGGGGAACGGGTACGGGAACAGGAACTCGACGGCGTCGAACCCGGCCTTGGCCGCGCGCTCGAAGCGGTCGAGGAACGGCACCTCGTTGAACAGCATCGTCAGGTTGGCGGCGAAGCGCGGCATCGTCGTCTCCTTCAATCCAGCAGGCCGGCGGCCACGAGCCCTTCGCGGCCCTCGGGGTGGCGGCAGTCGATCTCCTCGAACTCGTTGATCGCGTCGATCTCGGTGCCCATCGCGATGTTGGTCACCTTCTCGAGGATGCATTCCACCACGACCGGCACGCGGTACTTCTGCGCCAGCGCCTGCGCCTCGCGCAGCGCGCCCTGGATCTTTTCCGGGTCGGTCACGCGCAGCGCCTTGCAGCCCAGCCCTTCGACGACCTTCTGGTGGTCGACGCCGTAGCCCTGCAGCGCCGGGTCGTCGACGTTCTGGTTCTCGAACGCGAGCTGCACGCAGTAGTCCATCTCGAAGCCGCGCTGGCTCTGGCGGATCAGCCCGAGGTAGCTGTTGTTGACGAGCACCTGCACGTAGGGCAGGCGGAACTGCGCGCCCACCGCGAGCTCCTCGATCAGGAACTGGAAGTCGTAGTCGCCGGCCAGCCCCACCACGGTGCGCGTCGGGTCGGCGGCGACGACGCCGAGCGCGGCGGGGATCGTCCAGCCCAGCGGCCCGGCCTGGCCGCAGTTGATCCACTGGCGCGGGCCGTAGACGTGCAGGAACTGTGCGCCGGCAATCTGCGAGAGGCCGATCGTCGTCACGTAGATCGTGTCGCGCGGGAACGCCTTGTTCATCTCCTCGTAGACGCGCTGCGGCTTGATCGGGATCTGCTCGAAGTGCGACTTGCGCAGCATCAGCCGCTTGCGCTCGGCGCAGCGGAACGCCCAGTCCGAATAGTCTTTCAGCGCGCCGGCGGCCTTGCGCTCCTTCGCGACCTGCACGAAGAGTTCGAGCGCCGCCTTCGCGTCGGACACGATGCCGTAGTCGGGCATGAACACGCGGCCGATCTGCGCCGGCTCGATGTCGACGTGGACGAACCTGCGGCCCTTCGTGTAGACGTCGATCGAGCCGGTGTGGCGGTTGGCCCAGCGGTTGCCGATGCCGAGCACGAAGTCGCTCGCGAGCATCGTCGCGTTGCCGTAGCGGTGGCTCGTCTGCAGGCCGACCATGCCGGCCATCAGCGGGTGGTCGTCAGGGATCGAGCCCCAGCCCATCAGCGTCGGGACGACGGGCACGCCGATTGTTTCGGCGAACTCGACGAGCAGGTCGCTCGCGTCGGCGTTGATGATGCCGCCGCCGGCGACGATCAGCGGCTTGTCGGCCGCGAGCAGCATGTCGAGCGCCTTCTCGACCTGCCTGCGCGTCGCCGCCGGCTTGTAGACCGGCAGCGGCTCGTAGGTGTCGATGTCGAACTCGATCTCGGCCATCTGCACGTCGAACGGCAGGTCGATCAGCACCGGCCCCGGGCGGCCCGAGCGCATCAGGTGGAACGCCTGCTGGAACGCGCGCGGCACCTGCGCCGGCTCGCGCACCGTCACCGCCCACTTCGTCACCGGCTTGGCGATCGACTCGATGTCCACCGCCTGGAAGTCCTCCTTGTACAGCCGTGCGCGCGGCGCCTGGCCGGTGATGCACAGGATCGGGATGCTGTCGGCGCTGGCCGAGTACAGCCCGGTGATCATGTCGGTGCCCGCCGGCCCCGAGGTGCCGATGCACACGCCGATGTTGCCGGCCTTGGCGCGCGTGTAGCCCTCGGCCATGTGCGAGGCGCCCTCGACGTGGCGCGCCAGCACGTGGGCGATGCTCTGCCGCTCGCGCAGCGCCGCGTACAGCGGGTTGATCGCCGCGCCGGGCACGCCGAAGGCGTTGGTCACGCCTTCCTTCTCCATCACCAGCACCGCGGCCATCGCGGCTTTCATCTTCGCCATGGGAGTCTCCTGGGGTTCGAATCCGACCGGACGGATGGTGCGCGTGCACGCTGCCGAAGGGAACCGCAGGGCCCCGATAGGTGCTATTCCATGGCGGAATACCGAGTTAGGATCGCCCGATGGACCGCGTCGCCGGCATCCGCCTCTTCATCCGCGTCGTCGAGACCGGCAGTTTCAGCCGCGCCGCGGCCGACTGCGGGATCACGCAGCCCACGGCGACGAAGCACGTCGCAGCGCTCGAGAAGAAGCTCGGCGCGCGGCTGTTCCACCGCAGCACGCGCGGCGTGACGCCGACCGAGGTCGGCAGCGCGTACTACGACAAGTGCAAGGCGATCGCGCACGAGCTCGACGAGGCCGACAGCCTCGCGGCGCTGATGGCCTCGCGCGTGCAGGGCGTGCTGCGCATCAGCACCTCGGTCGCGTTCGGCCGCCGCGTGCTGACGCCGCTCGTGCTGCACTTCATGCGCGAGCACCCGGGGCTGCAGGTCGACCTCGGCTTCGACGACCGCTACGTCAACCTCGTCGAGCAGGGCATCGACCTCGCGATCCGCATGGGGCGGCTCGCGGACTCCTCGCTCGGCGCGCGCTACCTCGGCGTCAACCCGTGGGTGCTCGTGGCCGCGCCCGAGTACCTCGAGCGGCGCGGCGTGCCGGCTCACCCGAGCGACCTGTCGCAGCACGACGCGCTGATCTACAGCAGCGTGCAGGGCGACGAGCGCTGGCACTTCGGCGGCGCGGATGGCCGCACGCTGCAGGTGCCGGTGCGCGGGCCGCTGCGCAGCAACAACCTGTCGGCGCTGCTCGCCGCGGCACGCGCCGGGATGGGGCTCGCGGTGCTGCCGTGGTACGTCGCGCACGCGTCGGTGCGCGACGGCACCGTGCGGCCGCTGCTGACCGAGTGGACGCTGCCCACGCAGGAGATCCACGCCGTCTACACGTCGCCCCGGCTCGTGCCGACGAAGGTGCGCGGCTTCGTCGACTGGCTGCAGGGGCAGTTTCCCGACCGCTGGTGGATGCGGCCGGGCACCCCGTCCGGGGAAGCCCCCGCAGCGGCGCCCGACCGCCGGCTTCCATTACCCGGCGCGATGGATTTATCCGATTGACCCCGTTTATCGATGACGCCACCGATGCCAGCATCGGCGAGCCCGACCCGAGAGGACCACGATGATCATCGACACCAGCTGCTACCCCACCGACCAGGTCGACCTCGCCTGGTGGCACGACGGCGAGCCGTACACCACCGATCGCCTGCTGCGCACGATGGACGGCCCCTACTTCGTCAACGGCAAGCCGCGCCGCATCGACATGGCGTTCGTCCAGCCGCCGCAGGGCAACACGATCTACACCTGGACCGACGGCGAACTGTCCGGCCCCGAGAGCATCGACAAGTACCACGCCTACGTGCTCGGGGCGGTGCAGGCGCACCCAGACCGCCTGATCGGCTGCTACGTCTACAACCCGCGCTGCGGCGTGCAGGCCGCCGTCGAGGGGCTGGAGCGCTACGTCAAGCAGCACGGCTTCAAGATGGTGCAGATGCAGGCCAACATGCACGCCTACCGGCCCGACCGCGCGCTGGACTGGGTGCGCCCCTGCTTCGACAAGTGCGCCGAGCTCGGCGTGCTGGTCAAGCTGCACACCGGCGACGGGCCCTACAGCATCCCCACCGAGTGGGTGCCGATGATCAAGGCCTACCCGACGGTCAACTTCATCATGGCCCACTTCGGCGTGCAGACCGGCGGCGTGTACTGCTTCGAGCCGTACCAGTGGGCGATGGAGCTGCCCAACGTCTACTGCGAGTCGGGCTGGTGCCTGCAGTCGCGCATCGTCGAGTTCGCCAAGACGCTGCCCAAGCACAAGATCCTGTACGGCAGCGACACGCCGCCGAACGAGCCCGGCATGTGGCTGCGCCTGCTCGAGGTGCTGTGCACCAACCCGCCGCAGGGGCTGAACCTGGACGAGGACACGCTGGAGGACTACCTCGGCAACAACGTCGCCCGCATGGTCGGCCTGCCGACGTCGCCGCCGCCGCGCAGCTTCGAGGAAGCCTGCCAGCGCCTGGGCCGCCAGGTCGAGCCGCAACCCGTGATCCCGCTGTACTGACGCCTCGCGATACCACCATGATCATCGACACCCACCTGCACCCCACGAACCTGGTCGACGAGGCCTGGCGCCACACCGGCACGCCGTTCACCGGCGAGCGCATGCTCAAGCTGATGGACGGCCCGTACGTGATCAACGGCAAGCCGCGCCGCATCGACATGGGCTTCATCCAGCCGCCGCCGGGCAACACCGGCTACCGCGACGGCAACCGCCGCGGGCGCGACGGCATCCGCGACTACATGGCCTACGTGGCCAGCCTGTGCCGGAAGTACCCCGACCGCTTCATCGGCAACTTCACCTACAACCCGCGCTGGGGCCCGGACAACGGGGCGCTCGAGATCGAGTACCACCACAAGGAGTACGGCTTCAAGATGATCAAGCTGCACGCCAACATGCACGGCTACCGGCCCGATCGCGCGCTGGACTGGCTGCGCCCGGCGATGAAGGTGTGTGCCAAGTACAACATCGTCGTGCTGATCCACACCGGCGACGGGCCGTTCACGATCCCGACGATGTTCTACCCGATCATCCGCGAGTTCCCGATGGTCAACTTCATCATCGGGCACTTCGGCATCCAGACCGGCGGCAACTACTCGTTCGAGGCGTTCTGGATGGCGATGGACACGCCCAACGTCTACTGCGAGTCGGGCTGGTGCTTCCAGGCGCGCATCGCCGAGTTCGCCAGGCAGCTGCCGAAGCACAAGATCGTGTTCGGCACCGACAGCCCGCCGAACGAGCCCGGCATGTGGCTGCGCGAGCTCGAGATGCTGTGCCGCGAGCCGCCGCACGGCATCGGGCTGGACGAAGACACGCTCGAGGACTACATGGGCAACAACATCGCACGGCTGGTCGGCATCGAGACGACCCCGCCGCCGCGCAACCTGGAGGAGGCGCAGCTGCGGCTGAAGGACAGCTACGCCCGCCTGCCATGAGGGCACCGCGCCGCGCCCGGGCGCTCCGCGGCCTGCGCTGCGCGCGGAGGGCCGTGCGGTGAGCACGACCGACCCGCGCGCCGCGGCGCTCGCCGACAGCGGCCAGGACGTGCACCGCTTCGTCGCCGCGTACCGTGAGCTGTACCCGGACGACCTGCTGACGCTGCACGAGCCGGTCGGCGCCGACCAGGACGTGACCGCGGTCGTCTGGGCGCTCGCCGGGCGCGGCCGCCACCCGGCGCTGTTCTTCGAGCAGGTGCGGGGCATGGCGACGCCGCTGGTGACGAACCTCTTTGCGTCGCGCGAGCGCATCGGCCGCATGCTCGGCGGCGTGAGCCCGGCCGGCATCCACGCCGAGTACCAGGCCCGCAGCCGGCGCATGCTGGCGCCGCGCGAGGTCGACCAGGGCGCGGTGACCGAGGTCGTCGACAGCGACGGCTTCGACCTCGCCGAGCTGCCGGCGATCAAGCACTTCGCGACCGACCGCGGCCCCTACATCACCAACGCGGTCGTCGTCGCCGAGGACCGCGAAGCGGGCTTCGGCAACGTCAGCTACCACCGCTCGATGCTCAACGGGCCGCGCGAGATCGGCACCAGCCTGCATTCGCGCGGCCACCTGTGGCGGATGCTGCAACGCCACACCGAGCGCGGCGAGCCGCTGCCGATCGCGATGGTCGTCGGCGCGCACCCGCTGTTCATGCTCGCCGCCGCGGCGCGGCTGCCGTACGGCGTCGACGAGCGGCACGTCGCCGGCGGCCTGTTCGGCGCACCGCTGGAAGTCGTGCGCACGCCGAAGCACGGCATCGCGGTGCCGGCGCACGCCGAGTTCGTGCTCGAAGGCGTGATCGACCCCGAAGCGCGTGCCGAGGAAGGCCCGTTCGGCGAGTTCACCGGCTACTCGTCGGACCGCTCGACGAACAACCTGTTCCGCGTCGAGACGCTGATGCGCCGGCGCGATGCCTGGCTGGTCGACGTCGTCGGCGGCAACTCGGCCGAGCAC
>CALIDR010000273.1 GCA_938022295.1 uncultured Burkholderiaceae bacterium | reverse complement strand
GGCCGCCTCCGGCAGCGCACGTGCGAGCGCGGCGGCGTCGCGCAGGAAGCCGGTGGCCGCCTCCACCGTGCGCGCCTCGCCGCGCAGCAGCGCGAGGTGCGTGAACGGCGGCAGGCCGGCGCTCGCGCGCTCGGCGAGCTGGGCGGCGGCGAACGCGGCGTAGTCGTGGCGCGCGAGGGCGGCGTAGAGCGGATGCCGCGGGTGCCAGGTCTGCACCCACAGCTCGCTGCGCCCGGCGTGCCCGGCGTCGCGCCCGGCGCGCCCGCCGGCCTGCATCAGCAGCGCGAACAGGCGCTCGGCGGCGCGGAAGTCACTCGCGAACAGCGCCGCGTCGGGGTTCACCGCCGCCACCAGCGTGATGCGGCGGAAGTCGTGGCCCTTGGCGACCATCTGCGTGCCCACGAGCACGTCGACGTCGCCGGCGTGCACCGCGGCAAGCTGCGCCTCGAGCGCGCCCTTCGCGCGCGTCGTGTCGGCGTCGATGCGCGCGACGCGCGCGCCGGGCAGCAGCGCCGCGATCTGTTCCTCGAGCTTCTCGGTGCCGCGGCCGATCGGCGCGATGTCCTGATTGCCACAGTCGGGGCACGTGCGCGGCACGCGCTCGGTGAAGCCGCAGTGGTGGCAGCGCAGCGTGCGGTCGCGCTTGTGGAACACGCGCCACGCGCTGCAGTGCGGGCAGCCGCTCTTCCAGCCGCTGGCTCCGCAGTGCAGCACCGGCGCGTAGCCGCGTCGGTTGAGGAAGAGCAGGCTCTGCTCGCCGCGCGCGAGGCGCTCGCGCAGCGCGTCGACGAGCGGGCGCGACAGCGCGCCGCGCTCACCTTCGTCGCGCGGCTGGGCGTTCATGTCGACGACGCGCAGCCGCGGCAGCGCGCCGCCGCCGATGCGCTGCGTCAGTTCGAGCCGCCGGTAGCGCCCCTGCTCGGCGTTGTGCCAGCTCTCGAGCGAGGGCGTCGCCGAGCCGAGCAGCACCGGCACCTGCTCGAGCCGGCCGCGGTAGACGCAGAGGTCGCGCGCCGAGTAGCGCGCGCCTTCCTGCTGCTTGAACGAGGGGTCGTGCTCCTCGTCGACGACGATCAGGCCGAGCCGCGGCAGCGACGCGAACACCGCCAGCCGGGTGCCGAGCACGAGGTCGGCGCCGCCGAGGTGCGCGCGCAGCCAGTGGCGCAGGCGCCGCGCCGGCGTCAGCGCGCTGTGCAATGTCACCATGCGGTGACTTCCGAAGCGGTCGCCGAACCGGGCCTCGAGCTGCGGCGTCAGGTTGATCTCGGGCACGAGCACGAGCACCTGCCGCCCGGCGGCCAGCGCGCGTGCGGCCGCCTGCAGGTAGACCTCGGTCTTGCCGCTGCCGGTGACGCCGTGCAGCAGCGTCGGCGCGGCGGGGCCGGCGGCCAGCGCGTCGACGGCGGCTTGCTGCTCTGCGGTCAGCGGCGGGGCGTGGCCGGCAGGCGGCGCCTCGGCCGGCGCCACCGCCTGCAGCCGGGCGATGCGGCGCGCCAGCGCGGCGCCGCCCAGCCGGCGCAGTTCGGGCGGCAGCACCGCCAGCGCCAGTTCACCGACGCCGCGCTGGTAGTAGCCGGCCGCGAACGTCGCGAGTTCGATCCACGGCGGGGCGAGCGGCGGCAGCGCCGCCAGCACGTCGGCGACCGGGCGCAGCGCCGCCTCGGGCGGCGGCGCGGGCCCGGCCACACCGCCCGCCCACACGATGCCGGTGACTTCGCGCCGGCCGAGCGGCACCCGCACCAGCGTGCCGGGCGGCAACCCCGCCGGGTGCGTGTAGTGCAGCACGCCTGCCACGCCGCTGTGTTGCGGCGTGTCCACGGCGACGGGTACCCGTGTGGATTCGGCGGCGTTCAAGGCCGTGCAGTTGCCGTGCGAAAGTGCCGTGACGTCTGAAGCGCCGTGCCCAAGTGCATGATTCGTGGAGTGTTTTCGGCCTGTCCACGACAGCTGTGGACAACTTTGTGGGGAACCTGCCGGCGAACGCGCTAAACGCTTGCCGCAGCGACGGATTCGCCACTTTGCCGCACCGCCGGGCAGCGTTCGACAATGAGCGAAATCAAGAACTTAGCGTCAATGCGGGGGAAACCCGACGGCCAGCCGGGCGGCCGTGCCGGCCGCTGCACCGCAACACGATCGGTGGGGATAAGTCAAGCCCTGAGCGCTCACTTACCGCCGTCGCAGCACCGTTGCAGCGTCGTTGCAAGGCGCGACGCGGCTCACCCGGCGCGCAGCCGGCGCGAGACCTCATGCACCGTGTCGACGAGCACCGCGACGTGCTCGGGCGGCGTGAACTGGCTGATGCCGTGGCCGAGGTTGAACACGTGGCCGTCGACGCCGCCGTCGGCGCGTGCCGGGCGGCCGAAGCTCTCCAGCGCGGCGGTGACCTCGGCGCGGATCTTCTCCGGCGGCGCGAACAGCACGCAGGGGTCGAGGTTGCC
Source organism: uncultured Burkholderiaceae bacterium (assembly GCA_938022295.1). GTDB lineage: Bacteria > Pseudomonadota > Gammaproteobacteria > Burkholderiales > Burkholderiaceae_C > Calidifontimicrobium. The sequence goes on along the minus strand of CALIDR010000273.1, from coordinate 1,386 downwards.
CTGCAGCGCGACGCGGTCGCCCACGCGCGCGCGCGCCTGGCCGAGGTTGACCGTCCAGTCGACGCCGAGCACGTCGGGGCGGGCGTCGGCCATCGCCTCGAGCCACAGGCCGCCGCCCTTCGTGAACACGATCTGCGGGACGGGCTCGCCGTCGTGCTCGCGCTTCAGCTGCGCGAGCACGCGCTTCGTGTAGGCGAGGCTGAAGCGCTGGAAGGCGCCGTCGGCCAGCACGCCGCCCCAGCTGTCGAAGATCATCACCGCCTGCGCGCCGGCGTCGATCTGGGCGTTGAGGTACGCGGCCACGGCGTCGGCGTTGACCTCCAGGATGCGGTGCATCAGGTCCGGCCGGGCGTACAGCATCGTCTTGACGAGGCGGTAGTCGTCGCTGCCGCCGCCTTCGACCATGTAGCACGCCAGCGTCCACGGGCTGCCGGAGAAGCCGATCAGCGGCACGCGGCCGTTCAGCGCCTGGCGGATCGACGTCACGGCGTCGAACACGTAGCGCAGGCGGTCGAGGTCGGGCACGGCGAGTCGCGCCACGTCGGCCTCGTCGCGCACCGGGTGCGCGAAGCGCGGGCCCTCGCCCTGGGCGAAGCTCAGGCCCAGGCCCATCGCGTCGGGCACGGTGAGGATGTCGGAGAACAGGATCGCGGCGTCGAGCGCGTAGCGCTCCAGCGGCTGCAGCGTGACCTCGGTGGCGAAGTCGACGTTGGTCGCCAGCCCCATGAAGCTCCCCGCCTTGGCCCGCGTGGCGCAGTACTCGGGCAGGTAGCGCCCGGCCTGGCGCATCAGCCACACGGGCGTGAAGTCGGTGGGCTGGCGGCGGCAGGCGCGCAGGAAGGCGTCGTTGGCGAGCGGGGCGGACATCGGGCGATTATCGGCCGGCGTCGGGGTCTCGCCCGGGCCTCACCAGCGCTGCCGCGGCAGCGGCGTCGAAGGCCACGTCCCGTCGGCGAGCCACTGGCCGACGAGCGCGCCGAGGTCGCCCGGCTGCGCGGCCTGCCAGACGAGTTCGGGCGGCGCGACGCGGGTGCCGGGTGCGGCCGCCGGCAGCGCCCGCGCGAGCCGCACGACGAACGCCGCGACCTTGGCCGGCCGCACCGGCTGCTCGCGCAGCGGCACCATCCAGCGCAGCTGCGCGAGCACGCCGTCGGCCACCCGCTGCAGCCAGGGCGGCGCGGCGCCCTGGCCCGCCGCGCCGGGGCGCTGCGCCGAGCGCACGAACACCAGGTGCTCGAAACCGATCGCCGCCACCGCCTGCTCGTCGAGCGACGCCAGCCCGACCTTGAGCGCGTGCGGCAGCATCGACGGCGCGTGCGGCGCGACGACCACGAGCCGCCGCACGCCGGCCGCGTGCAGCGCCGCGGCGAGCGCGGGCAAGCCCTG
>CALIDR010000272.1 GCA_938022295.1 uncultured Burkholderiaceae bacterium | reverse complement strand
CCCCGTGCGCCCGAGGGCGAGGCGGCGCCCGCCGCGCCGCCGCTGCCGACGATGGACGACGTCGCGCGGCTGACGCGCAGTTCCGACTTCTCCTCCTTCGTGCGCGCCGGCGTCGACGAGGGCGTCAAGCGCGCGGCGCTGAAGAAGCTGTTCAGCGACCCGCACTTCAACGTGATGGACGGGCTCGACGTCTACATCGACGACTACGGCCAGCCCGATCCGCTGCCCGCGTCGATGCTGCGCAAGATGGTGCAGTCCGAGGCGCTGGGCCTGTTCGCCGACGAGCCGCCGGCGGCCCCGCCCGCCCGCGCGACCGCGCCCGACGCCGCCGCCGGCGTGCCCCCAGCGGCCGACGTGCCCGCCGTCACCGATCCCGCACCGGCCGCCGAGGTCCCCACCGATGAAGACGCTGATCTGCGACTGCAACCGCTCGATGCCGCTGGACGCGAAGGCGATCCGCGAGACGCTGGCGACGACGCCGGGCGCGAGCGCTGACGGGCTCGACACCGTCCACACGCTGCTGTGCCGGCGCGAGGCCGCCGCGTTCCAGCGCGCCGCGAAGTCCGGCGACGAGCTGCTCGTGGCCTGCACGCAGGAAAGCCGGCTGTTCCTCGAACTGAACGAGCAGACCGAGGGCGCGCCGCCGGTGGCCGAACGGCCGATCCGCTTCGTCAACCTGCGCGAAGCCGGCGGCTGGAGCAAGGACTCGAGGCAGGCCACGCCGAAGCTCGCCGCGCTGATCGCGGCCGCCCAGCTGCCCGACCCCGACCCGGTACCGACCGTGAGCTACCGCTCGGGCGGGCGCGTGCTCGTGATCGGTGCGGCCGACACCGCCGAGCGCGCTGCGGCGCTGCTCGCCGACAGGCTCGACGTCAGCGTGCTGCTCGAGCGTGCCGGCGGCGCGGTGCCGCAGGTGCGCGACCACCCGGTCTACGGCGGGCGCCTCGTGCGACTGTCGGGCTGGCTCGGCGCCTTCACCGCCGAGTGGGAGGCGGGCAACCCGATCGACCTGGACCTGTGCACGCGCTGCAACGCCTGCATCGCGGCCTGCCCCGAAGGTGCGATCGACTTCAGCTACCAGGTGGACCTCGCGCGCTGCAGGAGCCACCGCGACTGCGTCGAGGTCTGCGACGCCGCCGGCGCGATCGACTTCGCGCGCGAGCCGCAGCCCGTCAGCGAGAGCTTCGACCTCGTGCTCGACCTGCGCCGCGACCCGGCGTTCTCGCAGCACCAGCCGCCGCAGGGGTACTTCCACGTACGCGACGGCGACGATCGCGCGCTGTTCGACGCCGTGCTGAAGCTGCGCGAGCTCACCGGCACGTTCGACAAGCCGAAGTTCTTCCACCACAAGCCGAACCTGTGCGCGCACAGCCGCAACGAGCGGCTGGGCTGCAACGCCTGCGTCGACGTCTGCTCGGCGCGCGCGGTCGCGAGCGAGATCGACACCACGGGCGGCATCCGCGTCGAGCCGCACCTGTGCGTGGGCTGCGGCGCGTGCACGACGGTGTGCCCGAGCGGCGCGCTCGCCTACGGCTACCCGGACGCGCCGACGCTCGGCAGGCGGCTGCGCACGCTGATCGGCACCTACCGGCGCGCCGGCGGGCGCGACGCGATGCTGCTCCTGCACAGCCAGGAGGCCGGCGCGAAGCGCCTGGCCGCGCTCGGGCGCGCAGCGCGCGTCGACCCCGCGATCCACGGCGTGCCGGCGCGCGTGCTGCCGCTCGAGGTGTGGCACACCGCCAGCGTCGGGCTCGACCTCTGGCTCGCCGCGATCGCCTGCGGCGCGGACCAGGTCGGCGTGCTGCTGACCGACGAAGAGGCGCCCGAGTACCGAGAGGCGCTCGCAGCGCAGATGGCGCAGGCGCAGGCGATCCTGAGCGGTCTCGGCTACGCCGGCACGCACCTGCACCTGTTCGAGGCGCGCGACGACCGCGAACTGGCCGCGCTCGACGCCGCGCTGCGCCTGCCGCCGGCACAGGGCGTGCGCCAGCCGGCGGCGTTCGCAGCGCAGGCCGACAAGCGCGCGACGCTGGACCTCGCGATCGACCACCTGCTCGCGCAGGCGCCGAAGGCGGTCGACGCGATCGCGCTGCCGAAGGCCGGCGCGCCGTTCGGCAGCGTCGTCGTCGACGCCGGCAAGTGCACGATGTGCCTGAGCTGCGTCGGCGCCTGTCCGGCCTCGGCGCTGCGCGACAACCCCGAGGCGCCGCAGCTGCGCTTCGTCGAGAAGAACTGCGTGCAGTGCGGCCTGTGCGAGCGCACCTGCCCCGAGCAGGCGATCGCGCTGCAGCCGCGGCTGTGGCTTGCCGACGGCGGCAGGGCGAGGAAGCAGCTGCGCGTGCTGAACGAGGCGCAGCCGTGGCGCTGCATCCGCTGTGGCAAGCCGTTCGGCACCGTGCAGGCGATCGAGGCGATGCTCGGCAAGCTCGCCGGCCACGCGATGTTCCAGGGCGCGGCGGCCGAGCGGCTGAAGATGTGCGCCGACTGCCGCGTGATCGACCTCTACAGCGACCCGAACGAAGTCCGCATCACCGACCTGTGAGGCGCCGATGACCGGCCACCTGACCGCCCTCAGTTTCGCGACCGCCGACGACGGCGAGGAGCTCGCACGCGCCGAGCTCTACGGGCTGCTCGCGCGGCTGTGGTTCGCGCCGCCCGACGAGGCGCTGCTGCAGCAGTTCCGCGTCGCCGTGACCGAGGCGCCGACGCCGGGCGCGTTCCTCGAGGCGCCGTGGCAGGACCTGGTGGCCGCGATGCGCGCGACGACGGCGCAGGCGGCGGCCGACGAGTACGACGCGCTGTTCCTGGGCGTCGGCAAGCCGGAGGTCTTCCTCTACGGCTCGTACTACCTCGCCGGCTTCCTCAACGAGCAGCCGCTGGTGGCGCTGCGCGACGACCTCGCGCGACTGGGTCTGGCGCGCGACGAGAGCCTCGGCGAGACCGAGGACCACGTCGCCGGCGTGTTCGAGGTCATGCGCTACCTGATCGCCGGCGACGACGTCGCGGTGTGCAACCTCGAGCAGCAGCGCCGCTTCTTCCGCGCCCACGTCCAGCCGTGGGTCGAGAAGATGGGCGACGCCGTGATCGCGCACCCGCGCGCCGACCTCTACGCGAAGCTCGCGGTGCTGACGCAGGCCTTCGTGCAGGTCGAGACGCAGGGGTTCGACCTGCTCGAGTGAGTTCGGGCGCAGCCGGCGAACGTCAGCCGGCGGCCGGTGCGGTTCCCGCCGCGGCTGCCGGCGCGGCAGCCTGCAACTTCTTCCAGGCCTGGAAGCCGCCGGCCACCGACAGCGCCTTCGGGTAGCCGAGCTCGCGCAGCAGCGCCGCCGCGGCCAGGCTGCGGCGGCCGCTGTTGCAGATGCACGGCAGCAGGTGGTCGCGCCCGTGGTGCAGCCGGTTGATCATCGTGAAGAACGTCTTGGCGTCCATGTCCTTCGGCTTGCCGGCGTCGAGCACGTCCTGCTCGTCCTCGGTCAGCGCGTCGCCGAGCATGACCTTGACCTCGAACAGCGGGATGTGCACGGTGTCCGGGATCGCGCCCTTCATCTCGATCTCGAACGACTGGCGGATGTCGATCAGCGTGCCCAGGCCGAGGCGCGTCAGCTCGAGCGCGCTGGGCAGGCTGATCTCGAGCGACGCGCGGTGCGGCTCGATGCTCTGTTCGACGTCGTCCATGGCTTGACCTCGCGGGGTGGCGGCGGCATCGGTGCCGTCGCGGGGGTGATCGTCGTCCGACGCTGCGTCGCTCAAGCGGCGCGGGCAGGCGCCGGCGATGCGGCGGTGCCGCCCTCGCGCGTGAGCGTCAGCAGGATGTCGGCGTACCAGGTGCAGTTCAGGCCGAGCGACTCGTCCTGCGCGACATCGCGCGAGAGCATGTCCAGCCGCCCCGAGTGCACGCCGAGCAGCTTCCACGGCAGGTCGCCGAGGTGCGTGTCGGCGGCCGGCGCGCGCATCACCACCGGCGCGCCGCTCGTGCCGCGGTGGGTGCGTGCGTCGGTGAGGAAGTAGCCCTGGCCCTGGAAGCGCAGCCCGAACGACGAGGCGACGATCGCCTGCCGGACCACCGGCAGGTGGTGCAGCGTGTCGTGGAAGCCGAGCGGGAAGCCGACGATCAGCAGTGCGCTGCCGACGCCGATCTCGTCGAGCGACGCCTGCAGGTGCGCCGGCGTGAACGCGTGCAGCAGCGCCGTGGGCGGCAGTGCGCGGCGGTCGATCTCCAGCGCCGCGACGTCGATCTCGCCCGACGGGTCGCAGCCCTGGCGCCAGTCGGCTCGCCCGTCGCGGTACAGCAGGATCGACAAGCCGGTCGAGCGCGTCAGGTTGGCGGCGTCGACGTGCAGTTCGACCTCGATGCGGTCCGGGTGATGGCCGCTCGGCTCGTCGATCAGCACGTGGCGGCTGGTCACGAGGTACAGCCGGCCGTCGCGTTCGAAGAAGAAGCCGCTGGCGCGCGTGAGCAGGCGCGCCCCCGCGAAGGTGGCGATCGGCGCGGCGGTGAGCAGCAGGGGTTCGGTCATGGCGGCCTTCGGCTCCCGGCAGCGCGACAGCGGCCTGCCGTCGGGCGGTGCGCCGCAGCATACCGCTTCGACGCCGGCCGTCGCCACCGCTCGCGGGCGCAGCGCGGCGGCTTGGGCTACCCTGTGGCGACGATGGGGACACGGCTCGCCGTGCGCCGTGGCGACCTGCGCGGCGCGGCTGGCCACCGACGCCACCACCGCCCTGGCCGACCTGGTCGAGGCCGTGCACGAACGCGTCGCGCGTGTGCCGGGGCTCGCCGCCGCGCCGCTCGACGGCCGCGTCGGCGGCATCAGCGACCCGGTCTACGAGAGCGTGCGCGGCGTCACGCGGCTGGTGGGCGGCAGCGTCGACGCCCTGCTCGGCCTGCTCGAGCCGGCGCTGCCCACCGGCGGTGACAGCGCCGAGCGCGAGGCGCTGGTCGCCGCGCTCAACGGCGTGCTCGGCGACCATCTCGCCGCCACCGGCAACCCGCTGGCGATCCCGGTGGCGCTGCGCCGCGACGCCCGGGCGCTGGTGCTCCAGCGCGAAGCGCTGGCGGCGCGGCTGCCGCAGGCGACCCCGCGCCTGCTCGTGCTGCTGCACGGCCTGTGCATGAACGGACCTGCGGTGGACGCGCGCCGGCCACGACCACGGCCGGGCGCTCGCGCGCGACCTCGGCTTCACGCCGGTGTACCTGCACGACAACACCGGCCTGCACGTGTCGACCAACGGCCACGCGCTCGCGCTGCAGCTCGAGCAGCTCGTCGCGCAGTGGCCGCAGCCGCTCGAGCACCTGGTGCTGCTGGCCCGCAGCATGGGCGGGCTCGTCGCGCGCAGTGCGCTGCACGCGGCCGCGGCGGCCGGCCGGCGCTGGCCGGCGCGCGTCGACGACCTGGTGTTCCTCGGCACCCCGCACCACGGCGCGCCGCTCGAACGCGCCGGGAACTGGGTCGACGTCGTCCTCGGCGCGACGCCCTACGCGGCGCCGTTCGCGTGCCTGGGCAAGCTGCGCAGCGCCGGCATCACCGACCTGCGGTACGGCAACGTGCTCGACGAGGACTGGCGGGGGCGCGACCGCCTCGCCCGCAGCCCCGACCGCCGCCGGCCGCTGCCGCTGCCGGCGGGCGTGCGCTGCTTCGCGATCGCGGCGACGACCGGCGCGCAGCCCGGCGACGGCCGCGACCGCCTGTTCGGCGACGGCCTGGTGCCCGTCGACAGCGCACTCGGCCGTCACCCGAGCGCGAGCCGCACGCTCGGGTTCGCGCCGGAGCGGCAATGGATCGGCTGCGGGATGGGCCACCTCGACCTGCTGAGCCGCGCCGAGGTCTGCGCGCAGCTGCGCCCCTGGCTGTGAAGGGCGCGCAATTCAGGCCGCCGCCGGCTCGGCCGCGGGCTCGACCTTCAACGCCACCGTGAACACCGCCCCGCCGCGGCCGTCGCTGCGATCGGCGGCGCGCAGGTCGCCGCCGTAGCGCTCGACGATGCTGCGGCTGATCCACAGGCCGAGCCCGGTGCCGTCCTTCTTGCGGGTCACGAACGGCTGGAACAGCTCGCCGATCAGGTCGGCGCCGAGCCCCGGCCCGGTGTCGGCGACCTCGATCTCGACGCCGTCGTCGCCGGCGTCGCGCGTGGCCAGCGTCAGCGTGCCGCCGTCGGGCATCGCGTGGATCGCGTTGACGAGCAGGTTGACGACGACCTGCTGCAGCTCGCCGGCGTTGATCGCTGGCCGCCGCCGCGCCTCGAAGCGGCGCCGCACGGCGATCTTCGCCTTCGCGAGCTGCGGCCCGACGAGCACGAGGCTGTCGTCGACGACGCGCCCCGGGTCGACCGCCTCGACGTAGCCGGCAAATTCGTTCGGCCGCGCGAACTGCAGCAGCCGGGTGACGATCAGCCGCATGCGTTCGACCTGCTCGTCGAGCAGCTTCATCTCGGCGGCCACCGGCTGTGCGGCGGGCCCGAGCAGGTCGCGCAGCAGGTCGAGGTTGCCCTGGATGACCGCGATCGGATTGTTGATCTCGTGCGCGACGCCGGCCGTCAGCTGGCCGACGGCGGCGAGCTTCTCGGCGCGCACGAGCTGCTGCTGCGCGGCCTGCAGCTCGCGCGTGCGCGCGGCGACCTTGGCGTCGAGCTCGGCGTTGAAGCGGCGCAATTCGCGCGTGTTGGCGTCGACGGTGTCGAGCAGGCGGTCGAGGTGGCGCGCGAGTTCGCCGATCTCGTCGCCGCTGGCCACCGGCCCGACGCGCGCGCGGGCGTCGCCACGCTCGACGGCGGCCATCGTGGAGGCCATGCGCTCCACCGGTGCGAAGATCGCCCGCGCACCGCGCAGCGAGACGAGCGCGGCGCCGACCACGACGGCGAAGAAGAGCACGCCGATGCCCGCGAGGGCGCCGTACTTGACCCAGACGAACGGCCGCTCGAGGAAGCCGACGTAGAGCATGCCCACGCGCCGCCCTTCGGCGTCGGCGATCGGCTGGTACGCCGACACGTACCAGTCGCTGACGACGAAGGCGCGGTCGAGCCACGTGCTGCCGCGGCCGAGCACGGCGTCGCGCACCTGGCGCGAAACCCGGGTGCCGATCGCGCGGCTGTCGCCATCGGCGCCCGCGGCGTCGAACAGGCGCACGTTGGTGCTGATGCGTACGTCGTCGAGGAACAGCGTCGCCGTGCCGCGGCTGCCGAACGGCAGCGAGCCCGCAGGGTAGACGATGTCGTTGATGTGGTCGATGAAGTCGAGGTTGCGGTTGAGCAGCGTGCCAGCCTGGATCCAGCCGAGCAGCCGGCCGTCGGCGGCGCGCACCGGCGCGTTGGCGAGCACGACCATGGCCCGGTCCTCGACGTCGCGGTCGGCGGGCGCCGCGTTGCGCGTGGCCACCAGCGGCACCGGCACGCGCGACTGCAGCGCCGGTGCGAGGCGCGCCAGCGCGGCGGGTGCCAGCACCTCGACCGACGCCGCGGCACCGCGGCCACCGTAGGCGGGCGGCGCCGGATCGTCGTCGGCCGGGGTCGCGAGCCCGTGGTCGGTGACGCGCAGCCGGCCGTCGACGTCGCGCAGGTTGACGAAGTCGAGGCGGTCGCGCGCCTTGACGTCGCGCAGCAGCGCGACCAGGGCCGCGGCGTCGGGCGGCGCACCGGCAGCGAGCACGCGGTGCAGCGCGTGCGACTCGGCGGCGGCCGTGGCGTGGGCCGCCACTTCGCCGAGCACGCGTTCGAAGTAGCCGTGGGCGACCGCGAGGTCGGCGCGGACCTTCGTGATCAGCAGCCGGTCGAGCGCGACGCTGGCCCATGCGAGCAGCGCCACCCCGAGCAGCGGCAGCACGACGACGAGCGGCAGCAGCACGAGCGCGAGCAGCTTGCCGCGCACCGGCAGGGCGTGGAATCGCCGCGCCCACATCGCGTCAACGGTGCGGCGCGGCCGGGCATTCGGCGCGTCGAGCGGGCCGCCGCGCCTGCGGCCGTCGCCGGCGACCGGCCGGCGTCATGCGGCCCACTCCGCGCACCGCCGCTCGAGCGTGCGGCGCGAGATCCCGAGCAGCCGCGCCGCTTGCGACTTGTCGCCGGCCACCGAATCGAGCACGGCAAGGATGTGCTGCTTCTCGAGCTCGTGCAGGTCGGTCGGCATCGTGCGCGCGGCGCCGCGCGCGGCGGCCGCCGGCGGCGCCATGCGCGGGTACAGCGCCGACACGTTCAGCGCCCCGAGGATCAGCGAGCGCTCGATCAGGTTGCGCAGCTCGCGCACGTTGCCGGGCCAGTCGTACTGGCGCAGGAACTCGAGCTCGTCGGGCGTGACCTCGATCGGCGGCACGCCCAGGCGCGGCGCCAGGGTGGCGACGAAGTGCTCGACGAGCGCCGCGATGTCCTCCTTGTGCGCACGCAGCGGCGGAAGGTGGATCTCGACGACCTGCAGCCGGTAGTACAGGTCGCGCCGGAAGCGGCCGGCGTCGACCTCGTCGGCCAGCCGCCGGTGCGTCGAGGCGACGATGCGCACGTCCAGCGGCACCTCCTGCTCGCTGCCGACGGGGCGGATGCGGCGGTCCTCGAGCACGCGCAGCAGCACCGCCTGCAGCGGCAGCGGCAGCTCGGCGATCTCGTCGAGGAACAGCGTGCCGCCTTGCGCGTAGACGAACAGCCCGTCGCGCCGCTGCTGGCCGCCGGCACCGGCGTGGCCGAACAGCTCGACCTCGATCGACGCCGGCGACATGGTGGCGCAGTTGACCGGCACGAACGGCCCGCCCGCGCGCGCGCTCGCGTGGTGCAGCGCGAGCGCGACGACCTCCTTGCCGGTGCCCGACTCGCCGCCGAGCAGCACGGTGCTGTCGAACCCGGCCACGCGCTGGATCGCGGCGCGCAGGCCCTTGATCGCGATCGACTCGCCGACCAGGCCGTCGGCGGCCGGCAGCCGCTGCGACAGCGAACGCCGCAGCACCCAGTTCTCGCGCTTGAGCAGCGCGCGTTCGAGGCCGTGGCGTACGGCGTTCAGGATCTGCGTCAGGCGAAACGGCTTGAGGATGAAGTCGCTGGCGCCGGCGCGCAGGGCCTCGATCGCGGTGTCGAGGTCGGCGAACGCGGTGATCAGCACGACCTCGCAGTCGTTGCCCTGCGCGCGCAGTTCGCGCAGCCAGGCGATGCCGTTCTTGCCCGGCAGTGCGATGTCGAGCACCACGAGGTCGAAACGGTGGCGGCGCAGCAGCGCGTCGGCTTCGTCGGCGTCGGCCGCCGTGTGCAGCGTGCCCACGCGTGGCTGCAGCGTCTTGGCGAGGAAGCTGCGCATGCCCGGTTCGTCGTCGACGACGAGCACGGCCGCCAGCGGCCAGCGCTCGGTGGGTGCGCTCGAAGTGGAGGCGAGGGCCATGGCGGGAAGGCGGCAAGCCGGGCGGGATTCTAGGAATCGGGAAGGGGCGCGCCGGCGGCGCGGCAGCGATCGTCTGCGACAACTTGTCGCGCGAAAGTGCGGGCTGCCACCGATTGGCATGAAGCTACGGCTGACGGCTAATCCGCGATGAGGACAGGGGCGAGTTGCGCCCGTGTTGCAGTCCAGCGTGCGACGTGTGGTCGCGCGAGGAGGAAGCCATGAAGGAATCCGTCGAAAAGCTGTCGCGCCGCCGCGTGTTTGCCGGTGCCGGTGCCGTGGGTGCCGTGGCCGCGGTGGCCGCCGTCGTGCCCGCGGTCCGCGAGCCGCAGCCGAGCGCCGAGGCGCAGACCACGCCCGAGGGCCAGGCCGGCTACCGGCTGACGCAGCACGTGCTGCGCTACTACCAGACCGCGCGCGTCTGAGCGGCGCGCCGTCGCGCCGTCGCCACCCGCTGTCGCCAGGAGACGTCATGTTGCTCACCCGCAGAACCTCGACCGCCCCGGGCGCCGCGCCGTCGGCGCTGGTGTCCAGCCTCGCGCGCGGCGTCGCGCGCGCGATCCCGACGATGGACCGCCGTGCCTTCCTGCGCCGCTCGGGCCTGGGCATCGGCGCCGGGCTCGCCGCCGGCCAGTTGACGCTGATGAAAAAGGCCGAGGCCGCCGCCGACCCGAAGGCCGGCGACGCGGCCGGCAAGGTCGAAATCCGGCGCACCGTGTGCGGGCACTGCTCCGTGGGCTGCGCGATCGACGCCGTCGTGCAGAACGGCGTGTGGGTGCGCCAGGAGCCGGTGTTCGACAGCCCGCTGAACCTCGGCGCGCACTGCGCCAAGGGCGCGGCGGTGCGCGAGCACGGTCACGGCGAGTACCGGCTCAAGTACCCGATGAAGCTCGTCAACGGCAAGTACGAGCGCATCGGCTGGGACCAGGCGCTCGACGAGATCGCCAAGAAGATGCTCGAGCTGCGCGAGCAGAGCGGGCCGGACTCGATCTTCGTCGTCGGCTCGTCGAAGTACAACAACGAGCAGGCCTACCTGCTGCGCAAGTGGGTGTCGTTCTGGGGCACGAACAACACCGACCACCAGGCCCGCATCTGCCACAGCACCACCGTCGCCGGCGTCGCGAACACGTGGGGCTACGGCGCGATGACGAACTCCTACAACGACATGCAGAACGCCAAGGCGGCGCTGTACATCGGCAGCAACGCCGCCGAGGCGCACCCGGTGTCGATGCTGCACATGCTGCACGCCAAGGAGAACGGCTGCAAGATGATCGTCGTCGACCCGCGCTTCACGCGCACGGCGGCCAAGGCCGACGAGTACGTGCGCATCCGCTCGGGCACCGACATCCCGTTCCTGTTCGGCGTGCTGTACCACGTGTTCAAGAACGGCTGGGAGGACCAGAAGTACCTGCACGACCGCGTCTGGGGCATGGACAAGGTCAAGGAGGAAGTCCTCGCCAAGTGGACGCCCGACAAGGTGCAGGAGGTCTCCGGCGTCGACGAGGCGACCTGCTACAAGGTCGCGAAGATCATGGCCGAGAACCGCCCGGGCACGATCGTCTGGTGCATGGGGCAGACGCAGCACACGATCGGCAACGCGATGGTGCGCGCGTCGTGCATCCTGCAGCTGGCACTCGGCAACATCGGCAAGTCGGGCGGGGGGGCCAACATCTTCCGCGGCCACGACAACGTGCAGGGCGCGACCGACGTCGGCCCGAACCCCGACTCGCTGCCGGGCTACTACGGCCTGGCCGAAGGCTCGTTCAGGCACTACGCCGCGGTGTGGGGCGTCGACTTCGACTGGATCAAGTCGCGCTACGCGCCGGGCATGATGACCAAGCCCGGCATGACGGTGTCGCGCTGGATCGACGGCGTGCTCGAGAAGAACGAGCTGATCGACCAGGACAGCAACCTGCGCGGGCTGTTCTTCTGGGGTCACGCGCCGAACTCGCAGACGCGCGGCCTCGAGATGAAGCGGGCGATGGACAAGCTCGACCTGCTCGTCGTCGTCGACCCGTTTCCGAGCGCGACCGCGGCGATGGCGGCGATGCCCGGGCGGCCCGAGGACCAGAACCCCAACCGCGCCGTCTACCTGCTGCCGGCGTGCACGCAGTTCGAG
>CALIDR010000271.1 GCA_938022295.1 uncultured Burkholderiaceae bacterium | reverse complement strand
CCGGCATCGGCAGCGCCGGCAGCCGGTTGCCGTCGACGAGCACGTGCCGCGGCGGCAGGCGCAGCCCCTGCACCGCGCGCTGCATCGCCAGCATCGTCGCCTGCAGGACGTTCAGGCGGTCGATCTCGTCGACGCTCGCCTCGGCGATGCAGCACGCGAGCGCCTTGGCGCGGATCTCGTCGAACAGGCGCGCGCGCGTGACCGGCCCGAGCCGCTTCGAGTCGGCGAGCCCCGCGATCGGCTGCAGTTCGTCGAGGATGACCGCGGCGGCCACCACCGGCCCGGCGAGCGGCCCGCGGCCGGCCTCGTCGACGCCGGCCACGAGGCCCAGGCAGCGCTGGCGCGCCAGCAGCGCGCGCCAGCGGCGGGGCAGCGCCGCCTCAGCGGCCGAGGACCTGCGCGATGACATCGGTGGCCGCGCGGGCGGTGTCGCGCCGCAGCTGGTGGTGCAGGTCGGTGAAGCGCGCGTGCAGCGCGAGCAGCCGCGCCGGCTCGTCGAGGAAGCGCGCCACTTCGCGCGCCAGCGCGCGGGGCGTCGCGTCGCGCTGCAGCAGCTCGGGCACGACGGCCTCGCCGCACAGGATGTTCGGCAGCCCGACCCACGGCAGGTAGCTCATGCGGCGCATGATCTGCCAGCTCAGCTCGTTCATGTGGTAGGCGATCACCATCGGCCGCTTGAACAGCGCCGCCTCGAGCGTGGCCGTGCCGCTGGCGATCAGCGTGACGTCGCACGCCGCCAGGGCCTCGTGCGAGCGCCCGTCGACGACGGTGAGCACGAGGTCGCGGCCGGCGAGCAGCGGCTCGAGGTGCGCGCGCATGCCCGGCGCGCACGGCAGCACGAAGCGCAGGTGCGGCCGCTCGCGCGCCAGCAGCGCGGCCGCGTCGAGGAAGCGCGGCGCGAGGTGCGCGATCTCGGCCGTGCGGCTGCCGGGCAGCAGCGCGACGACCTCGTCGTCGTCGCGCAGGTCGAGCGCGGCGCGCGCGGCCGCAGTCGGCGGGTCGAGCGGGATCGCGTCGGCCAGCGGATGGCCGACGAAGGTCGCCGCCACGCCGTGGCGGTGCAGCAGCGGCGGCTCGAACGGGAACAGGCACAGCACGTGGTCGGCGCTGGCCGCGATCTTGGCCGCACGGCCGCCGCGCCAGGCCCAGATCGACGGACAGACGAAGTGCACGGTGGGTACGCCCGCGGCCTTCAGCTGCGCCTCGAGGCCGAGGTTGAAGTCCGGCGCGTCGACGCCGACGAAGCACGCCGGGCGCTCGGCCAGCAGCCGGCGGGCCAGCGCACGGCGGATCGCGGCGATCTCGCGGTAGTGGCGCAGCGCCTCGGCGTAGCCGTGCACGGCCAGGCGGTCGTACGGCCACCAGGCGTCGAAGCCCTGTTCGGCCATCCGCGGGCCGCCGATGCCGCCGGCCACGAGCGCCGGCCAGCGCGCGCGCAGGCCGCCGAGCAGCGCCGCGGCGAGCAGGTCGCCCGAGGCCTCGCCGGCCACCAGGGCGAGCCGTGGCGCCGGGTCGCTGGCCACGCTCAGCGCGCGATGCCGCGCCGGGAGCGGGCGAGGAAGTCGCCCATCAGCGCGACGTCGGCCGCCGCGGCGGGAACCTCGGCGGCGAGCGCGGCGATCGCCGCGCGCGCCTGCTCGAGCGTCAGCCCCTCGCGGTACAGCAGCCGGTGCATGCGCTTGACCGCGGCGATGCGCTCGGCGCCGAACCCGCGGCGGCGCAGTCCCTCGGCGTTGATGCCGCGCACCGCGAGCGGGTTGCCGTCGACGAGCATGAACGGCGGCACGTCCTGCGACACCGCGCTCGCGAAGCCGAGCATCGCGTGCGCGCCGACGCGGCAGAACTGGTGGATGCCGGTCAGGCCGCCGACGATCGCCCAGTCGCCCAGGTGCACGTGGCCGGCCAGCGTCGCGTTGTTGGCGAGGATCGTGTGGCTGCCGACCTGGCAGTCGTGCGCCAGGTGCACGTAGGCCATGACCCAGTTGTCGTCGCCCAGCCGGGTGACGCCGGCGTCCTGCGCGGTGCCGAGATTGAAGGTGCAGAACTCGCGGATCGTGTTGCCGTCGCCGATCTCGAGCCGCGTCGGCTCGCCGGCGTACTTCTTGTCCTGCGGCACGCCGCCGAGCGAGCAGAAGGGGTGGATGCGGTTGCCGCGCCCGATCGTCGTGCGGCCGTCGATCACGCAGTGCGCGCCCACCGTCGTGGCCTCGCCGATGCGCACGTGCGGCCCGATCACCGCGTAGGGGCCGATCTCGACGCCGGCGGCGAGTTCGGCCGCCGGGTCGACGATCGCCGTCGGGTGGATGCGCGCCATGGCCCGGTGGCGGCGTTCAGCCGGCGCGGCGCATCGTCGTCATCAGGTCGGCCTCGACCGCGACCTCGCTGCCGACGAGCGCCTTCGCCTCGTAGCGGAAGATGCCCTGCCGCTGGCGCTGCAGCGTGACGTCGAGCAGCAGCTGGTCGCCCGGCTCGACGACGCGCTTGAAGCGCGCGGCGTCGATGCCGACGAAATAGAACAGCGTCTGATCGTCCAGCGTCAGCCCCGAGGCGTCGAACGTCAGCAGCGCCGAGGCCTGGGCGAGCGCCTCGAGCATCAGCACGCCGGGCATCGTCGGCCGCGCCGGGAAGTGGCCGACGAAGTACGGCTCGTTGATCGTCACGTTCTTCAGCGCGCGGATGCGCTTGCCGTGCTCGATCTCGAGCACGCGGTCGACCATCACGAACGGGTAGCGGTGCGGCAGCCGCTTGAGGATCTGGTGGATGTCCATGTCGTTCTCGCACGCGGCCGGTCAGCCGATCTTCTTCTCCAGCGCCCGCAGGCGCTCGCGCAGGCGGTGCAGCTGGCGCAGCGTGGCCGCATTCTTCTCCCACGCCGCGTGGTCGTCCAACGGGAAGACCCCCGTGTAGCGCCCGGGCGTGCGCAGCGAGGCCATCACGACGGTGCCGCCGGAGACGTGCACGTCGTCGGCGATCTCGATGTGGCCGGCGATCATCGCCGCGCCGGCGATCGTGCAGCGCGCGCCGATGCGCGTGCTGCCGGCGATGCCCACGCACGCCGCGATCGCGGTGTGCGCGCCGATGCGCACGTTGTGCGCGACCTGGATCAGGTTGTCGAGCTTGACGCCGTCGTCGATCACGGTGTCGTCGAGCGCGCCGCGGTCGATGCAGGTGTTGGCGCCGATCTCGACGTCGTCGCCGATGCGCACCGCGCCGAGCTGCTCGATCTTCTCCCACCGGCCCTCGTGCGGCGCGAAGCCGAAGCCGTCCGCCCCGATCACGACGCCGGGATGGACGACGCAGCGCGCGCCGAGCCGGCAACCGTCGCCGACGTGCACGCGGGCGACGAGCCGCGTGCGGGTGCCGATCACCGCCCCCCGGCCGACGTGGCTGTGCACGCCGACCACGGCGCCCTCGCCGAGCGCCGCACCGTCGCCGACGAAGGCGAAGGCCTCGACGCGCGCCGCGGGGTGCACCGCCGCCCCCGCCTCGACGACCGCGCTCGGGTGCACGCCGGCGGCGGCCGGCGCGCGCGTGCGCGCGGCCCACCACTGCGTCAGCCGCGCGTAGTACAGGTACGGGTCGGGCGTGACGACGAGCGCGCAGCCGCTGGGCGCGGCGTCGGCGAGCGCCGGGGCGACGATCACCGCGCCGGCGCCGGTGCGGCCGAGCAGCTCGCGGTAGCGCGGCTGGGCGACGAAGCCGATCGTCGCCGCGTCGGCGCTGTCGAGCGGCCCGATGCGTTCGACGACGCGCGCCGGATCCCCGCGCAACTCGCCGCCGAGGGCGGCGACGATGTCGCCGAGCGACGCGGCGGTCACTTGCCGTTGTTCAGCGCGTCGATCACGCGCTTGGTGATGTCCACGCGCGGACCGGCGAACACGACGTCCTGCAGGATGAGGTCGTACTTCTCCTGCTCGAAGATCTGCTTGACGGCGCGGTTGGCGCGGTCGAGCACCTGCGCGAGTTCCTCGTTCTTGCGCTGGGTCAGGTCTTCCTGGAACTCGCGGCGGCGGCGCTGGAAGTCGCGGTCCTGCTCGACGAGCTCGCGCTGGCGCCGCGCGCGCTCGCTCTCGGCGAGCGTCGGCGCTTCCTTGTCGAGCCGCTCGGAGGCCGCCTTCAGGCGCGCGCCCATGTCGGCGAGGTCCTTCTCGCGGCGGCCGAACTCGGCCTCGAGCTTGGCCTGCGCGGCCTTCGCCGGCTGCGCGTCGCGCAGCACGCGCTGGATGTCGACGTAGCCGATCTTGAGCTCCTGCGCCTGCGCCACCGCGCCCGCCGTCAAGAGCGCCAGGGCGGCCAGCGCCGATCGCCACGTCATCGCTTGCATCAGAAGGCGGTCCCGATCTGGAACTGGAACTTTTGAATTCTATCGTTGGGCTGCGTGCGCAGCGGCACGCCGTAGCTGAGCTTGAGCGGGCCCACCGGAGACAGCCACGACATGCCCACGCCTGCCGACGCGCGCAGCGACGTCCAGGTCGGCGTCTCGGACTCGCCCCACACGTTGCCGGCGTCGGCGAAGCCGAACAGGCGCACCGTGCGGTCGGTGCCCAGGCCCGGCATCGGCACGTACAGCTCGGCGTTGAGGTTCAGCCGCTTGGGCCCGCCGATGTAGGTGCCGGTGACGTCCACCGGGCCGAGCGAGGCCTGGTCGAAGCCGCGCACCGAGCCCAGGCCGCCGCCGAAGTAGTTCTTGAAGAACGGGTACTGGCGGTCGTTGAGCGAGCGCCCGTAGCCGATCTCGCCGTTCAGGCCCAGCGCGTACGGCCCGCCGAGCGGGAAGAACTGCTGCAGCTGCAGGCTGGTGCGGGCGTAGCGCACGTCGCCGGCGACCGACCACTCGACGTTGAGCCGCTGGTAGCCGCCGCTGGTGGGCACGAGCGCGCTGTCGCGGCCGTCGCGCGCCCAGCCGATCGTCAGCGGCAGCGACGTGCTCGTCGTGCCGTACTCCTGCCGGTACAGGTACCAGCTGTTGGGCAGCGCGGTGCCGCGGATCTGGTTGCGCTCGATCCCGATGCCGAAGAACACGGTGTCGAACTCGGAGAACGGCACCCCGAGGCGGATCGTGGCGCCCGGCTGCACGAGCTCGAACGAGCTGCTCGTGCTGTTGATCGGGCGGCTGGTGCGGTAGTAGACGTCGAACGCGCGCGAGACGCCGTCGATCGTGAAGTAGGGGTTGACGCTCGACAGCGAGAAGTTGCGGTTGAAGCGGCTCGAGTTGAACTCGAGGCCGAGGTAGTTGCCCGAGCCGAACACGTTGTCCTGCCGCACCGACGCCGACAGCGTCAGGCTCTCGGCCGACGAGTAGCCGGCACCGAGCATCAGGTTGCCGGTGGGCTTCTCGACGACGCGGATCGTCAGGTCGACCTGATCGCCGGCGCCGGGCACTTCCTCGGTCTCGACGTTGACCTCGGTGAAGAACCCCAGGCGGTCGACGCGGTTGCGCGACAGCCGGATGCGCTCGCCGTCGTACCACGCCGACTCGAGCTGGCGGAACTCGCGGCGGATCACCTCGTCGCGGGTGCGGAAGTTGCCGGCCACGTTGATGCGCCGAACGTACACCCGCCGCTGAGGGTTGGCGACGAAGACGACGTCGACCTGGCCGCTCGCGCGGTCGATCTCGGGCCGCGGCTCGATGCGCGCGAAGGCGTAGCCGTACAGGCCGAAGCGCTCGCCGAGCAGGCGCACGGTGTCGGCCACGTCCTGCGCGCGGTACGGCTGCCCGGGACGCACGCGCACGAGCGCCTTGAACTCGTCGTCGCGGCCGAGGTAGTCGCCCTCGAGGCGCGCGGCGGTGACCGTGAAGCGCTGCCCCTCGCGGATCGAGATCGTGATCGAGATGTCGCGCTTGTCGGGCGAGATCGTGACCTGCGTCGACTCGATCGCGAAGTCCAGGTAGCCGCGGTTGGTGTAGAAGGCGCGCAGCTTCTCGAGGTCGGCGTTGAGCTTGGCGCGCGAGTAGCGGTCGCTCTTGGTGTACCAGCTCATCCAGCCGCTCGGCGCGAGCTCGAGCTGGCCGAGCAGCGTCGACTGCGCGAACGCCTCGTTGCCGACGATGCGGATCTCGCCGATGCGCGCCACCTCCCCCTCGACGATCGCGAACGTGACGTTGACGCGGTTGCGCTCCAGCGGCGTCACCGTCGTCACGACCTCGGCACCGTAGAGGCTGCGCGCGAGGTACTGGCGCTTGATCTCCTGCTCGGCGCGGTCGACGAGCGCCTTGTCGAACGGCAGCCCTTCGCCGATGCCGGCGTCGCGCAGCGCGCGCAGGATGGTGTCGGTCTCGAACTCCTTCATGCCGGAGAACGCGACGCCGGCGATGATCGGACGCTCCTCGACGACGACGACGAGCACTTCGCCGTCGATCTCGAGCCGCACGTCGCCGAACAGGCCCGTGGCGAACAGCGCGCGCAGCGCCGCCGCGCCCTTCGCGTCGTCGTAGGTGTCGCCGACGCGAAACGGCAGCGACGCGAACACGGTGCCGGGGTCGGTGCGCTGCAGCCCCTCGATGCGGATGTCGCGCAGCACGAAGGGCTCGACCGCGCGCGCCGGCAGCGCCGCCGCACACGCCATCACGGCCACGCAGGCGGCCATCGGCCGCAGGCCGAAACACGGAGTCGACAGCATCGGGGCTGGGGAAACGCGGGGTCAGTGCAGGCCCAGCAGGCGGGCCACGTCGTTGGACAGTGCGAGCGACATCAACAGCAGCAAGACGAGCGCTCCTGCGCGCTGCAGCCACTGGAGCCAGGCCTCGGAGACCGGACGCCCGGTCACGCCCTCGTAAAGATAATACATGAGGTGCCCGCCATCGAGCATCGGCAGCGGCAGCAGGTTCAGCACGCCGAGGCTGACGCTGACCAGGGCGAGGAAGCCGAGGTAGTAGGCCAGGCCCTGGTTCACCGACTGGCCGGCGTAGTCGGCGATCGTCAGCGGCCCCGACAGGTTCTTCAACGACGCCTCGCCGACCAGCATGCGGCCGAGCATCTGCAGCGTGAGCGCCGACACCTCCCACGTCTTGGCCGCGCCCTGCACGATACCGTCCAGCGGCCCGTAGCGCACGACGACCATCTGCGGCGCCGGACCGACGTAGGCGTCGATGCGTCCGCCGGCCTGCTCGCCGGTGCCGACCACGCGCGGCACGACCTCCAGCGTGAGCACGCGGCCGTCGCGCTCGACCTCCCACGTCATCGGCACCGACGTGCCGCCGCGCCCCGCGGCGACGATGCGCTCGCGCAGGAACGCGGCGTCGGGAACCGGCGCGGCGTCGACGCGCAGCACGCGGTCGCCCTCGCGCAGGCCGGCGCGCGCGGCCGGGCCGCCGTCCTGCACCGCGCCCATCACCGCCTCGCTGAACGCGGCGCCGAGCCCGATGCGCTTCATCAGCGTGGCGTCGACCTCGCGCGCGCCGAGGCTGCCGGTGGCGAGCACCAGCGTGCGCGCGCCGCGCCCGTCGCGGTCGCTGACGCGCAGCGTCAGGTCGCGCCCGGCGAGCGCGGCCTGCGTGACCTGCCAGCGCAGGTCGGTCAGCGAGCGCACCGGCTGCCAGCGTTCGCCGTCGGCGGACCAGTCGGTGACCCAGTCGCCGGCGCGCAGGCCGGCGCGTTCGGCGAGGCTGCCGGCCGCCGGCGTGGCGACGACGGCCTTGGGCTCCTGCACGCCGATCCACATCGAGGCGGCGTACAGCAGCACCGCCAGCAGCAGGTTGGCCGCCGG
>CALIDR010000270.1 GCA_938022295.1 uncultured Burkholderiaceae bacterium | reverse complement strand
CAGGTCGCCGCCGCGCAGCAGGCCGCCTCGCTGCCGGGCATCGGCATCGCCGAGCCGGCGCGCTGAGCCGGCGCCGGCGCCTCGCCTGCCACGCCAGGATCCCCACGCCGACGGCCAGCATCGACCCCGTCGAGGCCTCCGGCACCGCGGGCAGCGGCACCGACCAGCCGCGGGCGTTGTCGTAATCGATGCGGCGATTGAGGTGGTTGCTCGCGCCGAGCGCGACGTGGCCGCCGTCGTCGTGGGCCCGGCCCGTGAGGTCGAACACGTCGAGCATCGGCGCGCCGTCGACCCACAGCTGCAGGCGGGTGTCGTTCCCGGTGCCGGCGACCTGGAACGCGATCGAGATCCACGCGTTGCGCGGCAGGTCGAGGCCGTCGGTGCGGGCCAGCGTCACCTGGTCGAACGGCCGGTAGGTGCTGACGATGACGACTTCGAACTGGCGCACGTAGGCCCAGTACGCGTGGTCGTAGTAGGGGTTGAGGTTTCCGGCCGTCCTGCCGCGCAGCCCGAGCAGCGCCGTCTTGCTGACGTCTCCCGTGCGATCGTCGAAGTAGGCGTCGACCTCCAGGCGCTGATCCAGACCCAGCGTGCCGGCGCGCCAGGCGACGCCGTAGTTGTCCCAGGAACTGCGCAGCACCTGCCCCGGGTTGGTCCAGTCGCCCTGCTTGGGGATCCAGCCGCCGAGCGAGCCGTCGTCGAAGTCGTCGGCGAACGTCAGCGCCCTCGTGGCGGTCGCTACGCTCACCAGGGCCGCGGCGACGATCGCGGCCAGAACCGTTCGCGAACCCAGCATGTGACCCATGGCACGCCTCCCGATCGCCGACACGCGAGTCTGGACGCCGCGACGCCCTCGCGATCCTGCGCAGGGTCAAAAAGTCCCCGGGTAGGCCCCGCCGTCGATCAGCAGGTTCTGCCCGGTCAGGTAGCCGGCGTGCACGCTGCAGACGAAGGCGCACAGGGCGCCGAACTCGTCGGGCGCGCCGAAGCGCCGCGTCGGGTTCTGTGCCCGGCGCTCGGCGAGCACGTCGTCCAGCGGCCGCCCCGACTTCTGCACCAAGCCGGCCATCGTCGCGCGCAGGCGGTCGGTCTCGAACGGGCCGGGCAGCAGGTTGTTGATCGTCACGTTGCGCGACGCGAGCCGCGGCTGCCGCGCCAGGCCGGCGACGAACCCGGTCAGCCCGGTGCGTGCGCCGTTGGACAGGCCGAGGATGTCGATCGGCGCCTTCACCGCGCCCGACGTGATGTTGACGACGCGCCCGAAGCCGCGCTCGGCCATCGCGTCGACGGTGGCCTTCATCAGCTCGATCGGCGTCAGCATGTTGGCATCCAGCGCGGCGATCCAGGCGTCGCGGTCCCAGTCGCGGAAGTCGCCCGGCGGCGGCCCGCCGGCGTTGGTGACGAGGATGTCGACCTGCGGGCACGCGGCCAGCGCCGCCGCGCGGCCGGCCGGCGTCGTGATGTCGCCCGCCACCGCGCGCACCTCGACGCCCGGGTTCGCCGCCCGCAGCCCGGCCGCCGTCGCCTCGAGCGCATCGGCGCCGCGCGCGGTGACGACGACGTGCACCCCCTCGCGCACCAGCGCCGCCGCGCACGCCTTGCCCAGCCCCCTGCTCGCCGCGCAGACGAGCGCCCACCTGCCCTGCAGTCCGAGGTCCACTCCGTTGTCCTTCGTCCGTACCCGTCCTCGTCAATGTCGCCGGCGCGTGAGCATCCACACGCCGAGCAGCACCAGCGCGGTGCCGGCCGCCACCCATGCCGTGAACGGCTCGCCGAGGAACACGACGCCCATCGCGATCGTGCTCATCGGGCCGATCATCCCGGTCTGCGACGCCAGCGTCGCGCCCACGCGCTCGATCGCCATCATCACCATGATCACCGGCGCGAAGGTGCACGCCGTCGCGTTGAGCACCGACAGCCAGACCACCGCTGGCGCCACGGCGAGCGCCGTGTCCCACGGCCGCAGCAGCAGGTACTGGGCGATGCACAGCACGCAGGCCACGCTCGTCGCCAGCCCCGTCAGCCGCAGCGAGCCGAGCCGCCGCACCTCCTCGCCGCTGTAGACGAGGTACACCGCGTAGCTGACCGCGCTGCCGAACACGAGCAGCGCGCCGAGGCCGACGTTCGGCCCCTCGAGCCGCGCCTCGTGGCCGAAGACGAGCGCCACGCCGGCGTAGCTGACGAGCAGCGCGGTCACCTCGCGCCCGCCGAACCGGCGCCCGAACAGCAGCGCGCCGAGCAGCAGCACCAGCGTCGGGTTCAGGTACAGGATCAGCCGCTCGAAGCTCGCGCTGATGTACTGCAGGCCGGCGAAGTCGAGGAAGCTCGCGAGGTAGTAGCCGCAGAAGCCGAGGCCGACGACGGCTCGCCAGTCGCGCGCCGTCAGCGCCGGCTTGCCGCGCCCGGCCCACCAGGCCAGCGCGACGAACAGCGGCAGCGCGAACAGCATGCGCAGCATGATCAGCGTCACCGCGTCGACGCCGTGGCGGTAGGCGAGCTTGACGATGATCGCCTTGCCCGAGAACGCCACCGCGCCGCCCGCGGCCAGCAGCAGGCCGGGCCACGGCGACGGGGCAACGGTCGCGGCGGCGACAGGGGACACGGGCGGCGCGACCATCGCGGCCGATGGTAACCGCCGCCTGCGCGTGCTGCCGGCGCGCGCATCGCCCCGGCGCCGGCACGCCGGCGACGATCGGCGATCATCGCGCCGCCGCCTGCCGATGCGACGCCCCGAGGACACGCCGATGACGACCGCCTGGCACAGCCGCTTCTGGTCCGACCACACGAGCGAGGCGCTGGCGCGC
Source organism: uncultured Burkholderiaceae bacterium (assembly GCA_938022295.1). GTDB lineage: Bacteria > Pseudomonadota > Gammaproteobacteria > Burkholderiales > Burkholderiaceae_C > Calidifontimicrobium. The sequence goes on along the minus strand of CALIDR010000270.1, from coordinate 9,819 downwards.
CTGCCGCGCGAGCGGCTGATCGCCGTGCTGCCGGTGGGCGCCGTGGAGCAGCACGGCCCGCACATGCCGATCTCGACCGACCATGCGACGATCGACGGCGTCGTCGCCGCCACCGTGCCGCGCCTGCCCGACGAGCTGCCGGTGCTGTTCCTGCCCACCGTGGCCTACGGCAAGAGCAACGAGCACGCGCGCTACCCCGGCACGATCACCCTGTCGGCGGCGACGCTGATCGCGCTGTGGATGGACATCGGCGCCAGCGTCGCGCGCGCCGGGGTGCGCAAGTTCGTGCTCTTCAACGCCCACGGCGGGCAGCTCAGCGTGATGGACATCGTCGCCCGCGACCTGCGCGAGCGCTACGGCCTGATGGTCGTCGCGGCCAACTGGTTCACGCTCGGGCTGCCGGAGGGCCTGTTCTACGACCACGAGCTGCGCCACGGCATCCACGCCGGGGACCTCGAGACGTCGGTGATGCTCGCGCTCGCGCCGCAGCACGTGCGGATGGACCGTGCCCGGCACTTCCGCTCGCTCACCGAGCGCCTGGCCGAGGAGAACCGGTTCCTCTCGATCACGCCGAGCGGCAAGCTCGGCTGGCAGACGCAGGACCTGAACCCCGACGGCGCGTGCGGCGACGCGACGCGCGCCACCGCGGCCAAGGGCCGCGCCGTGCTCGACCACGTGGCCGACCGCTTCGTCGAGCTGCTGCGCGAAGTCGACCGCTTCGACCTCGCACGGCTCGACAACACCCCGTCCTGGTCCTGACGACGGCTCGGGCCCGATGTCGCCGTTCGACCCTTCGCGCTGGCCCGAGCGGCTGCCCGCGCGCTACTGGCTCGCCGACGCCCACGTGCCGGCCGCGCTGCTCGCGACGCCGGCGCCGGGGCGGGTCGCGATCCTCGTCGAGGGCGGGCGCGTCGCCGCCGTCGAGCCCCACGCGCCGGGCGGTGCGGCCACGTTCGACCTCGACGGCGCGACCATCTTCAGTGCCTTCGTCAACGCCCACACCCACCTCGACAAGGGCGACCTGCTGGCCGCGGGCCTCGCCCCCGAGCGCGACCTGATGGCCGCCGTGACGGCGGTCCGGGACGACTACGCGAACTGGAGCGAGGACGAGCTGCGCACGCGCATCGGCTTCGCGCTGCGCACCGTCCACGCGCACGGCACGCGTGCGCTCAACACCTACTGCGACTGGGCCGAGCCCGACGGCCCGCTCGCGTGGCGCGTGCTGCGCGACCTGCGGCGCGAGTGGACCGGCCGCGTCGACCTCGTGCTGACCGCGCTCGCCGGGCTCGAGGAGTTCGCCGACCCGGCGCGCGCGCAGACGATCGCCCGCCGCGTCGCCGAAGGCGGCGGAGCGCTCGGGCCCTTCGTCTACCCCGGCGCCCCGGTCGACCTGCTGCCGCGCGTGTTCGACCTCGCCGAACGCTTCGACCTCGCCCTGGACTTCCACGTCGACGAGCACCTGGACCCGCCGGTGGCCAACCTGCCGCACGTGCTGCGCCTGGCGCGCCAGCGCGGCTGGGGCGCGCGCACCGTCTGCGGCCACGTCTGCGTGCTCGGCGTGCTCGCGCCCGCCGAGCGCGACCGCATCCTCGACCACGTGGCGCAGGCCGGCGTCGGCCTCGACAGCCTGCCCTACACGAACCTGTACCTGCAGGACAGCGGCGTGCAGCACGACCGCCCGCACCACCGCCGCATGCCCGTGCGGCGCGGCCTGCTGCCGGTGCACGAGGCGCGGGGGCGCGGCATCGCCCTCGCCTTCGCGTCGGACAACCACCGCGACCCGTTCTTCCCCGGCGGCGACCTCGACCCGCTGCAGGCGCTTGCGCTCGCCGCCTGTGCCGCGCACCTCGACGACCCGGCCGAACACTGGGCCGACACGATCACGACCGGCGCCGCGCGCCTGCTCCGCCTGCCGTGGGACGGCGTGCTGCGCCCCGGCGCGCCGGCCGACCTCGTGATCCAGCCCGGCCGCCGCAGCGCCGAGGGGATCGCCCGGCCGGCCGGCGGCCGGCAGGTGATCCGCGGCGGCCAGCGCCTCGCGGGCGCCGACGCAACGCCGCCCGACTTCCGCCAGCTCGACGGCCTGCGCCCCCGAGCCCGATGACCGCGGGCCGACGCATTCCCGCCTCGCTCGGGCACCGCGGCGCCGGATTCGACGGCACTGCGCTCGCGCGCGGCTCGTCGACCCGCGGCAGCGCCCATCACTGCCGAAGGATCGGCCCGGTCGCCCCGCAGTGTCGCCACGTCGCGACGAGGCAGGGCGCCGATGTCGCATTCACGCGCCCGCGTGGGCGCCGGTGGGGACACGACCACTCCTGCGGCGCCCGCGCCATCGAAACGAGCGGCGGCACGGGCCGCCGTCTGCGTGGCGCGACGATCGAGGCCGGCGCGACGAAGACGATCGCCGATGCCGGCACCGCGCCCCCGCGGCGCCCCGACCCGTCCGGTCAGGCGCGCTCGGGCGGGTCATGGGGCCGGCCGTCGGTGACGACGCGCTGCGCGTGACGGCCGGCGATGCGCGTGCTGAGGGTGTACTGCCACCCGCTCGAAGGCAGCTTCGCCGCCGCGCTGCGCGACCATGCGTTGCGGTCCCTGCGCGCCTGCGGCCACGAGGTCGAGCTCGTCGACCTGTACCGCGCGGGTTTGGACCCGGTGCCCGGCGCCGACGGGCGCCGCACGTAACTGGCCGACACCGCGCTCGACATCGCCGGCGTGCAGCGCCACGTCGATCTGATCCGCTGGGCCGAGGGGATGCTCTTCGTCTACCCGACGTGGTGGCACGGGCCGCCGGCCATGCTCAGGGGCTGGTTCGAGCGCACCTGGCTGCCCGGCGTCGCGTTCACGGTGCCGAAGAAGAAGGGCGACCGCGAGGGCCCGGCGATGCAGCACGTGCGCTGGCCCGGCTGCATCGCGACGTCGGGCTCGCCGTGGTGGTGGTGGCTGAAGGTGCTCGGCGACCCCGGACGGCGCCTGTTCACGCGCGGCCTGCGCGCGCTGCTGGCGCCGCGCTGCAAGGTGGGTGACGTGGCTGCAGCGGTACAGCATGAACCACGCGACCGACCGCGACCGCGCGGCGTGCCTCGACCGCGTCGGCCGCGTGCTCGGCGGCATCCGATAGGAGGACCGATGACGAACGGACAGCCCCTGGCCCGCTACGCGGCGATGAAACGCGTCGGCGACCTCGTCTACATGTCGGGCGTGATCGCCGTCGACGCCGCGAGCGGCAGCGTCGTCGACCGCTTCGACCGGCTGCCGGCCGACGTGCGCACGCTGCTCGGTGAAACGGGTGAGCTCTCGATCGACGTCTTCCAGGCACCGGTGCCGGTGCAGAGCTGGGTCGTGCTCGACCGCATCCGCCAGCTCGCCGAGGAAGCCGGCGGCTCGATGGCCGACGTGTCCAAGCTCGTGCCGTACTTCACCGACCTGCGCGACTACCCGCTCTGCGCGCGCATGCGGCGCCCCTTCTACCCCGACCCCGGCGAACCGCCGGTGTCGACGGTGGTCGAGGTCAGCGGCATGCCGCCGAGCCGCCAGGTGCGCATCGAGTTCGAGGCGACGGCGCGCATCCCCCTTCGCCCGTGACCGCGCGCCGGGCGCCCGGTGCGCGACCGCTTCCGCGTGCTGCGCGCCGATCGCGTCAGTGCACGCGCCCCTCCCCGTACAGGCGCCACACGGCGATGAACAGCGCCGCCACCGCCGGGCCGAGCACGAAGCCGTTGAGGCCGAACGTGACCAGGCCGCCGAGCGTCGTGATCAGCACGACGTAGTCGGGCATGCGCGTCTCGCGGCCGACGAGCAGCGGGCGCAGCAGGTTGTCGACGAGCCCGATCACGAGCACGCCCCAGGCGACGAGCGCCAGGCCCTGCCAGACCTGGCCCTGGACGATGAACCACAGCGCCACCGGCGCCCACACCAGCCCCGCGCCGACCGCCGGCAGCAGCGACAGCAGCGCCATCAGGACGCCGCCGAGCAGCGCCGTGCGCACGCCGAGCACCCAGAACGCCAGGCCGCCGAGCGCGCCCTGCACGACGGCCACGACGAGGTTGCCCTTCACGGTGGCGCGGATCACGGTGGCGAACGTGGCCAGCAGCGCCTGCTTGTGCTCCGCGGCCAGCGGCACCGCGGCGCGGATCGCGCCGGCCAGCCGGTCGCCGTCGCGCACGAGGAAGAACGCCAGGTACAGCGTCACGAACACGCGCACGACGAACTCGAACGTGTTCTGGCCGATGCTGAACGCCTGCGTCGCGATGAAGTCGCTGGCCTGCACGAGGGCGGCCGTCAGGCGCTGCTGCACGGTCTCGAAGTCGACCAGCCCGAAGCGGTCGAGCAGCGACTTGACCGACGCCGGCAGGGCGTCGAACACGTCGTGCAGGTACTGGCCCGGCCGCAGTTCGCCCGAGCGCAGCTGCGCATAGACACCCGCCGCCTCGGCCGCCAGCGCCGCCGTGACGAGGGCGAACGGGATGACGACGATGACGAGTGCCACCGTCATCGTCAGCAGCGCGGCCAGCGTGCGCCGCTCGCCCAGGCGCGGGCGCAGCCAGCGGTTCAGCGGCGCGAACAGCAGCGCGATCACCGCCCCCCACAGGATCGCGCCGTAGAACGGCAGCAGGATCCACGCCAGCGCCGCCGTGACGGCGGCCAGCACGAACGTCAGCACGCGGCTTTCGAGCGCGGTCGGCGGCGTCGGCTCGGGGTCTGGCATCGGGGTGGCTTTCGCGGGCGCACCGCATTAGAACGCGTCGCGCGCCCGCGCCGTCAGGTCGACGACGGCATCGCCGTCCACCGCCGCCACGGCGTCGGCCTGGCCCTGCGGGGTCTCGACGTCGAACAGCGCCGTCACCGCGGCCGGCAGGAAACGCGACGGCGCGGCGTAGAGGTGGCGGTCGCCGAAGCGCGCCTGCGACGTGACGTGGAAGCGCTGCGGCACGACGAGCGCGAGGTGGCGGCGCGCGCGCGTCATCGCCACGTGCAGCAGCCGCCGCTCCTCCTCCAGCGCGTCGGCGCTGCCGGTGGCCAGATCCGACGGGATGCAGCCGTCGACGACGTTGAGCACCACCACCGCCGCCCACTCCTGGCCCTTGGCGGCGTGCATCGTCGACAGGACCAGCCAGTCGTCGTCGCGCCGCGGCGGGCCGGCCTCGTCGCTCGTGGCCTGCGGCGGGTCGAGCGTCAGCTCGGCGAGGAAGCGCTCGCGGTCCGGGTAGCCGGCGGCCAGCCGGCACAGCTGCTCGAGGTCCAGGCGCCGCACCGCGGCGTCGGCGTGCAGGCGCTCGAGGTGCGGCGCGTACCAGTCCAGCGCCGTCGCGACGGCCGCCGGCCAGGGGCTCGCGCGCAGCGCGGCGGCGGCGCCCAGCCACGCCGCCCAGTCGGCCGCGGCGGCGCGTGGCGGCGCGTAGCGCGCGCAGGCGTCGACCGGGTCGGCGGCGGCCTCGATCGCGTCGAGCAGGCGCCGTGCGTGCACCGGCCCCAGCCCCGGAATCAGCCGCGCGACGCGAAAGCCCGCCAGCCGGTGGCGCGGGTTCTGCACCCAGCGCAGCACCGACAGCAGGTCCTTCACGTGCGCCGCCTCCAGAAACCTCAGGCCGCCGAACTTCACGAACGGGATGTCGCGCCGCGCGAGCTCGAGCTCGAGCGCGGCACTGTGGTGCGCGGTGCGGAACAGCACCGCCTGCCGGCGCAGCGCCAACCCCTCCTCGCGCCGGCGCAGCACCTCGTCGGCGACCCAGCGCGCCTGCGCCAGCTCGTCGTCGACGGCGACGAGCCGCGGCCGCTCGCCCGCGCGGTCGGTCCACAGCTCCTTCGCGAAGCGGCGCGGCGCGAGCGCGATCACCGCGTTCGCCGCCGCCAGCAGCGGCGCCGTCGAACGGTAGTTGCGCGCCAGCGTGACGACGTGCGGCGGCGGGTCGAACGCACGCGGGAAGTCCAGCACGTGGCGCACGTCGGCGCCGCGGAAGCCGTAGATCGCCTGCGCGTCGTCTCCCACCGCGGTGAGCCCCCGCCCGTCGGGCTTCAGCCCGCGCAGGATCGCGGCCTGCAGGCCGTTCACGTCCTGCACCTCGTCGACCAGCACGTGGTCGAAGCGCGCGCGCAGCGGCGCGGCGAGCGCCGGCTCCTCCAGCAGCAGCTGCCAGTACAGCAGCAGGTCGTCGTAGTCGAGCACGTGCTGGCGCTGCTTGCCGGCCACGTAGGCGCGAAACAGCGAGCGCAACTCGTCCTCCCAGCCGGCGCACCACGGGAACGCATCGCGCACGACGGCGTCGACGGCCTGCCGCCGGTTGACCGCGAGCGAGTGGATCGCCAGGCACGTGCGCGCGAGCGGGAAGCAGCGCCGCGTCGCGGCCAGCCCCTGCGCCTCGCGCACGAGGCCCATCAGGTCCTCGGCGTCGGCGCGGTCGACGATCGTGAACCCCGATGCCAGCCCGATGCGCACGGCGTGCTCGCGCAGCAGCCGCGCACCGACGGCGTGGAACGTGCCCGCCCACGGCAGCGCGGGCGGCGGCGTGGTCGCCTTCAGACCCAGCGCCGCGTGCACGAGGCGCCCGGCGCGCTGCGTCATCTCGGCGGCCGCGCGGCGCGAGAACGTCAGCAGCAGCAGCCGCTGCGGGTCGGCGCCGGCGAGCACGAGGCGGGCGACGCGCGCGGCGAGCGTCGCCGTCTTGCCCGTGCCGGCGCCGGCGATCACGAGCAGCGCCGGCGCGTCGCGGTCGCCGACACCGTGTTCGACGGCCGCCCGTTGCCCGGCGTTCAGCGACGCGAACGGATCGGTGCCGGGGGTGCCCATACTGGACGAGCATACAGGGCCCCGCGGCCCGTCCACCGCGCGGCGTCACGCCGACGCCACCTCCGGCCCCGTAGACTGCGCCCGATGCCGGCACCGCCCGCCCCGCCCGACGTCCGCCCGGCGCTGCTGGCGGTGCTGCGCGACATCGCACCGGAAGCCGAGGTGGACAAGCTCGCCGGCGACCGGCCGCTGCGCGAGCAGATCGATCTCGACTCGCTGGACTGGGTGAACCTGCTCGACGCGCTCGGCGAGCGGTTCGGCGTCGCGCTGCCGGCGTCGCGGCTCGGTCCGGCGACGACGCTCGACGCCCTCGCCACCGCCGTCGCCGCGCGGCTCGCCGCGCCGCCGTCGCGCTGCCGGCGCGCCGCGCCGTCCGCCGACCGCACGCGGCGCCTCGCCAACGGCCGCCGCGTGCGGCTGCGCCCGATCAACGCCGCCGACGCCGAGCTCGAGGCCGCGTTCGTGCGCGACCTGTCGATGACGTCGCGCTACAAGCGCTTCATGAGCAGCCTGCGCGAGCTGTCGCCGGCGAAGCTGAAGTACTTCACCGACGTCGACCAGGTGAGCCACATCGCGCTCGCCGCGTTGCCGGCCGACCGCCGCGGCCCCGAGCGCTGGGTCGGCGTCGCGCGCTGCGTGACCGACCCGCAGGGCGGCGCCTGCGAGTTCGCGGTCACCGTCGCCGACGACTGGCAGGGCAGCGGGCTGGCCGGCGTGCTGATGCGCGCGCTGATGCGCGCGGCACGCGAGCGCGGCCTGAAGACGATGTACGGCAACGTGCTGGCGAGCAACCGGCGGATGCTGGCGCTGGCCCGCCAGCTCGGCTTCAAGGTCGGGCGCGCGCCCGACGAGCCGGGCACGGTGCGCGTCGAGCGGGCGCTGTAGCTCGCGTCCACGCGCGGCGGACGATGCCGCCTCGAGCCGATGCAGCGCCACCCACCAGAGAGATCGTGCCCGACGCGCGGCGTTGGTCCACTGCCCGGACAGGCCGAGATCCACACGCTGATTGGCGTCCCATCGGCCCGGGCGACCGCTGCGACGACGGCGCCGCAGTGACGACCGTACGCCGTGGGCGCCCTGGACCCCGGGTCACCGGAAGCCGAAGCGCAGGCCAAACGTGAGCAGGCGCGCGTCCGCCTTGTCGCCAGCCATGTATCGGACGCGCGAGAAGTCCGCGTCCGCGATCAGCGCGACTTCCGGCGTGAGCCGATACCCGCACCCGAGGCCGTAGTAGGCCTCGGTCGAACGGTGCTTATCGGAAGTCTCGACGAGGACTTCGAATCGAGACATCCGGTCCGTTGTGTCGGTGCGCGCGACGTTCCAGGCGACACCGAGCCGCGCGTGGCAGTGGCCTTCGCCGAACTGGTGAGTGAAGGCGCCGCCGAAGCCAAGCCCTCGCGCGCGCGTGTCCAGCGTCGACGCGACGAAGGAGATGACCTTGCGCTCGGCCGCACGGCCCCAGTCGAAGTGCACGAACTCGATCGCCCACGGCCCGGCAATGCTCCAGCCACCGTAGACCTTACGGCCGGTGTCCTCGGTATCGCACCACGACGGGCCGATGACGCCGGCGGGTTCACGACGACAGTAGAACGGCGCGGGGGCGATGCCGATCCTCGAGGGACCGATCCCAGTGCCGACGTAGCCTTGCCCGTGAGAAGGCGGCGAAGCCAGGATGGCCGCGCCTGCCAGGAGTGCTGCCAGGTGAAGTCGGAAAGCCGTATCCGTCATCGAATCCGTCCTCCTCAGCGACATCGCTGCCCGAGCCGGAGGTAGCGCGACGTCGCCGACGCAACGTCGCCTTCGACCCCCACCGCGAGGCCGGCGGCCGATGCCATCGTCATCGCAGACGTTCGACTTCGAGTGACGCCCACTCGAGTTTAGAACTTGTTCGAGGCGACTCGACGGACCGGCGAGGGGCCACGTCCAGCGAGGGTAGACCTCGACGCTGCGACGAACCGTCTGCTGCGGTGCGCCGCGACGGCCGACACCACGAGCGACGTCGATGCAACCGCGCGATTCGTGCCGCGGAGACGGCCCCGTGTGGCCGCACCCGACGCCTGATCGTCCGTGCCGATGCAGGGAGAAGAGACGGTTCGGCGGCTGGCGGCCCCCTGACCCGCTCGACCTTCGGGGCGCCGCCGTATCCCTTGTCGACGGATTCGCCACTCCCGGTCCCCGACAGGTGGACACGGCACGAATACAGGCTCACGCCCGGTTACCGTGCCGCTCAATCGAGCACCAGCAGGCGGCCGAACGGGGCCTGGGCGTGCGCGTGGCTGCGCGGCACGGCCCACACCACGGGCCAGCGCGGGCGAAAGGCGGCCGGCCCTTCGAGGTCGGTCAGCACGACGCCGATGTCGGGGCGGTGGCGGTCGGCCTCCTCGAGCAGCGGCGCGAAGTCGGTGCCGCCGCCGCCGTGGAACGTGACGCCGCGCAGGTCGCAGGCGCCGGGCTCGCAGTGCTCGATGCGGCGCACGACGCAGTCGCCGATCACGAGCACGGTGACGGCTTCGAAGCGGCGCGTGATTGCGTCGACCTCGCACGCGAAGCGCTCGAGCAGGTCGTCGGCGATCGACCCCGAGACGTCGACGACGAGCGCCAGCCGCGCCACCGGCTTGGCCGAGCTCGTGCCGGGCTCCCACGGCAGCCGGCCGTGGGCGCCGATGCGGCCCTGGTTGGCCAGGAACGAGCGCGACGGCCGCGACCACGACAGCTTCGGCTGCCGCGCCAGCGCGCGCGCCAGGCGGGTGCGCAGCACCTGCGGCCACGGCGTGCGCACGCGCGGCAGGTCGGCCAGCAGCGCGCGCAGCATCGAGTGCACGCCGTCGCCCGCGTGCGCGCGCACGAGGCGCTCGGTCCACTCGCGCGCCCGCTCGGCCTCGGCCTCCGGCGTGTCGGCGGCGGCGTCGCGGCCCGTCCGCAGGTCGGGCGCCATGCCGGCGCCGAGCGAGCGCACGCACGCCGAACGCGGGCCGTCGATGCGCCCGCCGTGCGCCGGGGCGGCCGACGTGGTCGCCGTGCCGCTGCCGCCCCCC
>CALIDR010000269.1 GCA_938022295.1 uncultured Burkholderiaceae bacterium | reverse complement strand
GGACGCCGACGCACGGCTCGGGGCCGATGTGGTTCGCTACTCCTTCATCGCGGTGGACTCGCACCACCTACTCCTTGCCGGTCTCCCGGCGCACCACCCGCAGGGTGCAGGGCTGTCGAGGTGAGGTCACGGATTCAGGTTACAGCACACCATCGGACCGCGCCGGACTTCCCCGGAAGCGTGCCTACTTGCCGATGCAAAACCGCCCGAAGATCTCGCCCAGCAGTTCGTCGGGCGTCATCCGGCCGGTGATCGCGCCCAGCGCGTCGTGCGCCAGGCGCAGTTCCTCGGCGAACAGGTCCAGCGCCGGCACCGGCGCGTGCAGGTGCGCAGCCGCCGCGTCGAGGTGGGCCTGCGTCGCGCGCAGCGCCTGCACGTGGCGTGCGCGGGCGATGAAGCGGCCTTCGGGTACGGCGTGCCAGCCGACGTGGGCGAGCAGCGCGCGCCGCAGCGCGTCGAGCCCCTCGCCCTGCCTGGCCGAGAGCACCAGCGCGCCGGGCGGCAGCGCCGGCAGCGGGCTCACCGCGTCGGCCTTGTTGAACACGTGCAGCACGCGCGGGTGGGCACTTTCCGCGCCGGCCAGCCCCAGGCGCTCGGCGATGCGTGCCTCGGCGGCGTCGTAGCCGGCTTGGCCGCGGCGCGTCAGGTCGTGCAGGAACAGCACGGCGTCGGCCTCGCCGATCGCCTGCCAGCTGCGCGCCACGCCGATGCGCTCGACCTCGTCGTCGGCGTCACGCAGCCCCGCGGTGTCGACGACGTGCAGCGGCACGCCCTCGATCTGGATCGTCTGCCCGATCTGGTCGCGCGTCGTGCCCGGGATCGGCGTCACGATCGCGAGCTCGGCGCCGGCCAGCGCGTTGAGCAGCGAGCTCTTGCCCACGTTGGGCTGGCCGGCGAGCACGACGCGGATGCCCTCGCGCAGCAGCGCGCCCTGCTGCGCGCGGCCCAGCGTGGCGGCCAGCGCCTCGCGGATCGCGCGCAGCTGGCCCTCGGCGTCGGCCTGGCGCAGGAAGTCGATGTCTTCCTCCGGGAAGTCGAGCGTCGCCTCGACGAGCGTGCGCAGCTGCACGATGCGCGCGTGCAGCGCGTCGACCTCGCGCGAGAAGGCCCCGGCGAGCGACGCCCCCGCCGAGCGCGCCGCCGCCTCGGTGCTGGCGTCGATCAGGTCGGCCACCGCCTCGGCCTGCGCGAGGTCGAGCTTGCCGTTGAGGAACGCGCGCTGCGTGAACTCGCCGGGCTCGGCCAGGCGCAGCCCGGGCAGGCGGGCGCGGCCGGCGGCGTCGGTCTCGGTCGCGGCCTCGAGGCAGCGCGCGAGCAGCAGCTGCAGCACCACCGGCCCGCCGTGCGCCTGCAGCTCGAGCACGTGCTCGCCGGTGTAGCTCGCCGGTGCCGGGAAGTGCAGCGCCAGCCCGTGGTCGATCGCCTCGCCGCGGGCGTCGCGCAGCGGCCCGTAGTGCGCGCGGCGCGGCTGCAGCGCGCGGCCGCAGACGGCCTCGATCAGGGCTTCGAGCGGTCGCGGCGACGACACGCGCACGATGCCCACCGCGCCGCGCCCCGGCGCGGTGGCGATGGCGGCAATCGGGTCGGCCAGGCGCGGCAGCATCGCGGGAGATTTTGCGGCCGATGCGTGCGGCCGCGGCGCGACGCGCCCGGCCCGGCGGCGGCCGGCGATGCGCCGCCCGCCGTCCGCCGGGGGCCGAACGTGAAAGCGCACCGGCCGGGGGCCGGTGCGCGGGTGTTGGCGCGGGGGGAGCGTGCGGCGAACGCCGGGGTGACGCCCCCGAGCCGGCCGGAGGATCGGAGGGTCCGGCCGGGTCATGCCCCGCGAATCCATTGTCGGCACGCCGGGGTCGGCGCTGCACCCCGCGGGCGGGGGATCGCGTGCCGAAAAGCACGAAGCCCCGCAGCGCTCGACCGGCGGGGCTTCGCGGCCGCGGCGCGGCCGGCTCAGGGCCTCATTTCGTGACGCCGAGCTTGCGGTTGATGTACCACTGCTGCGCGATCGACAGGATGTTGTTCGTCAGCCAGTACAGCACGAGGCCGGCGGGGAAGAAGAAGAAGAAGATGCTGAAGACGATCGGCATGATCCACATCAGCCGCGCCTGCACCGGGTCGGGCGGCGTCGGGTTCAGCCAGGTCTGGAACAGCGTCGAGGCCGTCATCAGCAGCGGCAGGATGAAGTACGGGTCGCGCGCCGAGAGGTCGCTGATCCAGCCGATCCAAGGCGCGTTGCGCATCTCGACGCTGGACAGCAGCACCCAGTACAGCGCGATGAAGAACGGCATCTGCACCAGGATCGGCAGGCACCCGCCGAGCGGGTTGACCTTCTCCTCGCGGTACAGCTTCATCATCTCCTGCTGCATCAGCTGCGGCTTGTCCTTCAGCCGCTCGCGCATCTCCATCATGCGCGGGCTGATCGCCTTCATCTTGGCCATGCTGCGGTAGGCGCTGGCGTTGAGCCAGTAGAACGCGATCTTCAGCAGCACGACGAGCGCCACGATCGCCCAGCCCCAGTTGCCGATCAGCGCGTGCAGCTCGTACAGCAGCCAGAACAGCGGCTTGGACAGGATCGTGAACCAGCCGTAGTCCTTCACCAGGTCGAGCCCCGGTGCCAGCGCGGCGAGCTTGCGCTCCTCCTGCGGGCCGACGAACAGCGTCGCCTGGTGCGTGCGCGTGGCGCCGGCTTCGAGCTCGCCCAGCGGCAGCACCATCGCGATCGAGTACAGGTTGTCGGCCACGCGGGCGGTGCGGAACTCGCGCGCCTGGCCGGGCGGCACCAGCCACGCCGAGGCGAAGTAGTGCTGCACCATCGCGATCCAGCCGTCGCTGGCGGTGCGGTCGTGCTTGGCGCTGCCGCGGGCGATGTCCTTGAAGTCGATCTTCTGGAACTTGCCGGCGTCGGTGAACATCGCCGGCCCGGTGAACGTGAAGTAGAACGACGACTCGCCGGGCGGCGGGTTGCCGTCGCGCACGAGCTGCAGGTACAGCTGCGCGTCCACCGGCGCCTGCGCCACGTTGCGCAGCTCGTGCTCGACGGCCACCGTGTACTCGCCGCGGCGGAACGTGAACGTCTTGACGAGCTGCACCCCGCCGGCCGCGGGCGACTCGAACCGCACCTGCAGCGTGTCGCGGCCGTCGGCGAGCGTGCGCTCGCCGTCCACCGGCGTCATCGGCGTCAGGTGGTTGGGCAGCGCTGCGCCGGCCCGCGCGCTGATCAGGCCGGTCTGCGCCAGGTAGACCCGCTCGGGGCTCTGGTCGAACAGCACGACGTTGCGCCGCGGGTCGATCTGGTCGCGGTGCTGCAGCAGCTCGGCGCGCACCAGGTCCGCCCCGCGGGCATCGAACGTCACCTTCAGGACGTCGGTCGTGATCTCGATG
>CALIDR010000268.1 GCA_938022295.1 uncultured Burkholderiaceae bacterium | reverse complement strand
GACACGGTTCACTCCGTCGACAGCACCTTCACCTCGCTGCCGTTCACGGTCTTCAACGGGATTCCCTTCGCGCTGACGCTGACGCTGAACTCGACAGTCGCCGGCAACGGTTCGCTCGCCTACGTCGACTTCTCCGACCCGCGTCTCGAGGGCATCTTCATCGACGTCACCGGCAACGGCGAGTTCGTTACGCTGTCGCAAGCCGAGGGCTACGCCTTGAGCGTGATTCCAGAGCCAACGACGCAGGCGCTTCTCGGGGTCGCACTCGCCGGACTCGCCACTGCGCGTCGGCGCAAGGGCTGAGCGGCACCGATCGAAGCATGAGCCGCCGAGCACCGGGGCGAAGTGGCCCCGGTGCCGGGAGTCTCCTTATCCGGTGATCGGAACGACGACGCCTTCGCCGGGGCGCACCGGCCTCACCCGCACTGCCCGACGTACCCGCAGGCGGTGCAGAAGTCGCAGCCGTCCCTGTGGATCAGCGTCGCGTTGCCGCACTCGGGACAGGGGCGGCCGGCCATCGGGGTGACGGTGGCGCCGCCGGCGCGCGCGGCGGGGCTCTCGAGCACGCCCATCTCGCGCACCGGGAAGCCCTGCTCGTCGAGCACGCCGAGCATCGCGTAGCGGTGGATCACCAGCCGCGCGAGGTACGCCACCGTGCTCGGCCAGACCTGCTGGCGGCGCTCGCCGGGCACCGGCGCCAGGAAGTGGCCCAGCGGCTCGCCGACGTTCAGCAGCTTGCGCAGCTTCATGCCGATCCACGCCGGGTCGATCACCCGCATGTCCAGGCTCAGCAGCCGCGCCAGCCCGTCGAGCGCGCGCGGGTAGTTGCCCGAGAAGCCGATCGCGCACGGGCGGCTGACCCGCGTGCCGTCGGGGCCCGGGAGGCTCACCTCCTTGAGCATCACGGTGAACGCCTCGCCGGTGGCGGGGTTGTCGATGTCCACCGCCCACGCCAGCGTGCCGTCGGCGCCGGTGCGCGGCTCGTCGCGGCTGAACATCGCGTCGAGCACGGGCGTGGGTCCGCCTTCGGCGAGCGCGCCGAGCTGCTCGCAGCGCCAGCGGATCACCGCCGCGGTGGCGGCGACGACGCCGGGGAACAGGCGCTTCTCGCCGTGCGGCGGAAACGGCATCTCGAACGCGCGTTCCTCGGCCACCGTGGCCAGCGCGTCGAGCTTGAGCTTCAGCCACGACGCGTCGTTGGCGCGCATGTCCATCGACAGCGTCTTGGCCATCGCCGCCAGCCCGCGCGGCTGCTCGGCGCCGTTGACCCAGACCTCGAACGGCACGTTGCGCGCGAACAGGCCCATGTCGGGGCCGGGGGACGCGGGCAGCTCGCCGACGAAGAGGCTGAACTCGCCGTGCGGGTGGCGGATCATGAAGCTCCACGCCGGGTTGCCGCCCGGCAGCTCCGGCCGCCCGGGCCAGCGCAGCGACTGCAGCACGGGTGCGGGCAGCCGGTCGAGCCGCAGGCGCTCGTTGGCGCCCGGCGTCGAGGGCGCCAGCGGCGCCGGCTGCGGCGTCGACTCGACGCTCAGCACGGCGCCCAGCACCTTGTTCGGCCGGTACGTGGCCAGGCCCTTGAGCCCGGCCTTCCACGCCTGGAGGTACAGGTCCTGGAAGTCGGCGTAGGGGTAGTCGGCCGGCACGTTGACGGTCTTGCTGATCGAGGTGTCGATGTACGGCGCCACGGCGGCCACCATCGCCGCGTGGTCGGCCGCGCTCATCTCGAGCGCGGTGACGAAGGCCTCGGTGAGGGGGGCGTCGGCGCCTTTGAGGTGGCGGTACAGCCGCCACGCGTGGTCCTCGACGCTGTATTCCTTGAAGCTGCCGTCGGGCTCGCGCTTGCGGCGCGTGTAGGTCCAGCTGAACGCGGGCTCGATGCCGTTGCTCGCGTTGTCGGCGAACGCGAGGCTGATCGTGCCGGTGGGCGCGATCGACAGCAGGTGCGAGTTGCGGATGCCGTGCGCGCGGATGCGCTCCTTCAGCGCCGCGGGCAGGCGCGAGGCGAAGCGGCCGCCGGAGAGGTACAGGTCGGCGTTGAAGAGCGGGAACGCGCCGCGCTCGACGGCGAGGTCGACCGAGGCGGCGTAGGCGGTGTCGCGCATCGCCTCGGCGATGCGGCGCGCCATCGCGCGCGCCGGCTCGGTGTCGTAGCGCAGGTTCAGCATCACGAGCGCGTCGCCGAGGCCCGTGAAGCCCAGCCCGATGCGCCGCTTGGCCATCGCCTCGGCGTGCTGCTGCGGCAGCGGCCAGACGGTGACGTCGAGCACGTCGTCGAGCATGCGCACCGCGACCTTGACGACGTCGGCGAACGCCGCCTCGTCGAACCGCGCGCCGGGCTCGAACGGCTCGCGCACGAAGCGCGTGAGGTCGATGCTGCCGAGGCAGCAGCAGCCGTAGGGCGGAAGCGGCTGCTCCGCGCACGGGTTCGTCGCCGCGATCGTCTCGCAGTAGCCGAGGTTGTTGTCGGCGTTGATGCGGTCGAGGAACAGCACGCCGGGCTCGGCGTGGTCGTACGTGGAGCGCATGATCTGGTCCCACAGGTCGCGCGCGCGCACCTTGCGGTAGACCCACAGGCCGTCGGCGCGCTGGTAGGCGCCGTCGGCCTTCTGCGCCGGGCCGGGCTCGGCGCGGTGCACGAGCTCGACCTCGGCGTCGGCCTGCACGGCCTGCATGAAGGCGTCGGTCACGCCGACGGAGACGTTGAAGTTCTTCAGGTCGCCTTCGTCCTTGGCGTGGATGAAGGCCTCGATGTCGGGGTGGTCGCAGCGCAGCACGCCCATCTGTGCGCCGCGGCGGCTGCCGGCGCTCTCGACCGTCTCGCAGCTGCGGTCGAACACGCGCATGTAGCTCACCGGGCCCGAGGCGGCGCTGCGCGTGCTGCCGACCCAAGCGCCCTTGGGCCGGATGCGCGAGAAGTCGTAGCCGACGCCGCCGCCGCGGCGCATCGTCTCGGCCGCTTCGGTCAGCGCGGTGTAGATGCCGGGGTGGCCGTCCTCGACGTGGGCGATCGAGTCGCCCACAGGCTGCACGAAGCAGTTGATCAGCGTGGCCGTGAGGTCGGTGCCGGCGGCCGAGGCGATGCGCCCGGCCGGCACGAAGCCGCGCTGCTGCGCCTGCAGGAAGCGCTTCTCCCACTTCGCGCGCTGGTCGGCCGGCTCGGCGGCGGCGAGCGCGCGGGCGACGCGCGCGCGCACGTCGTCGACGCTGCGCTCGTCGTCCTTGGCGTACTTCTCGAGCAGGACCTCGGCGCTGATCGGCTGCTCGGGCAGCGCGCCGGCGTGCGGGGCGGGGGATTCGAGGTCGGTGGCGGGCATCGGTGCAAGGCTCCCGGCAGGGCGGCCGCGCGCATCGCGGCACGACCCGGATACTGAATAAATCTACAGGGGTTGTCCAGTGTACGGCGGCAGGCGGTGCGGCTGCGCCGGCGCCCCGGTCACGCCGCGCCGAGCCCGGCGAACGCGTCGTGCGTGCGCGCGATCGCGACCATCGTCCCGAAGCACGCCAGCGCAGCCACCGTCCACGCCAGCCGCGCGGCGGTGCCGCGCGCGCGGCGCAGCGCCATCGTGCCGAGGCCGACGTAGACGACGAGCAGCACGAGCTTGGCGCCGAGCCACGTCTGCCGCAGCGGGTGCAGGCCGAGCGTGATCCACAGCGTGACGCCGGCAGCCAGCAGCAGCGTGTCGATGCCGATCGCGGCCACGCGCGGTCCCGGCGCCAGCGGCCAGCGCGCCCCCGCGATCACGCCGGCCGCGCGCAGCGCGAACAGCGTGCCGCTGAGCGCGACCAGCGCGATGTGCGCGTGGCGCACGACGGGGTAGGCCTCGAGCAACGTCATCGCCGGCCGGTGCATCAGCCGGGTCGGCCGTCGATGCGCGGCCGGCCGTACCAGCGCCCGTAGCGCAGCGCCCAGCCGACCGTCACGACGGCCCACACGGCCGCCGCCAGCGCCGTCAGGGGCGCGGCCGCCGCCGGCCACGGCGCGGCGGCCAGGCGCAGCACGACTGCGGCCTGCAGCGCGAGGAAGGCGCCCCAGACGAGGTCGTCGGCGACGAGCGCGCGGCCGCCGTGGCCGCAGCTCACGCGGGTGGCCATCGCGATCAGGATCGAGCCGAGGAAGCCCATCGTGTAGGCGTGCAGCGGCGCCAGGCCGAGCGACACCCGGCCGCCGGTGGCCGCCAGCAGCGCGTGCGACAGCGCGGCCAGCGCGAACGCGACGCCGAGCCAGACGAAGCCGATGTGCAGCATTGCCAGCAGCCGCTGCCGCAGGCTCTGCACCAGCCCCCAGCGCACCGCCAGCGCGAGCAGCAGCAGCGCCAGCGGCGCCTCGAGCCCCGCCATCGCCGCCCAGCCCCACGCCGGCAGCGGCCAGGCGAGCGCCTCGAGCGCCGCGAACGCGGCCTGCACGACCATCGCGGTCACGAACACGGCGAGCAGCCACTGCGGCCGCCAGGCGTCCAGCGCCGGCAGCGCGGCGGCGGTGAAGAACGGGATCATGCGGTGCGCGACCGTGACGTAGACGACGCCGACGAAGCCCCACAGGCCGGCGAGCACGAGCGGCCGCAGCAGCGCGACGGCGCCCGCGAGCACGACGCCGGCCGCCGCCCACAGCAGCAGCGCGCCGAACAGCGCGGCGGCGGCGATGCACGTCGCGTGCACGCGGTCGGGCACAGGGCTCGCGCGCACGAGGCGCGCGAAGCGCCAGGCGAGCGCGCTCCAGCCGCCGGCCACGGCCGCGAGGCCGAGCGCGGCCAGCAGCGGCGCCGGCCCGGCCACGGGGGCATGCACGCCGAGCGCGAACACGCCCCAGCCGGACAGCATCGCGCGCACCGGCCCCCACAGCGCCGTGGCGGCCACCGGCGGCAGGCCGAGCCACTTCGGCCCGGCGGTGAACAGGAAGCCGGCGAAGAACAGCGGCACGAAGCCGAAGCCCATCAGCAGCCCGTGCGCGTGCGCCGGCGCCAGGTTCCACGGCCACGCCCAGCCGGCCCAGCGCGCGAGCATCGCGAGCGCCCACCACGCGGCGCTCGTCGCGAGCACGAGCGCGGCGGCGGCGAAGGCGAGCCGGTGCGGCGCGGCGAACAGCCAGTGCAGCCGCCACGGCGGCGCGCGACGCGGCTCGCCCGGCTGCCGCGCCGGTGCGTGCTGGGGCCGGATCGGGATCGCGCGTGTCATGGCCGTCGCTCCCGCACCCCCGGTCAGAACGACGCGCGCAGCGCCAGCCGCAGCGTGCGCGGCGGCTCGGCGTAGGCGAAGGCCGCCGACTCGTCGGCGAGGCTCACGTCGGTGACGTTGTCGAGGCCGACGACGAGGTCGAGCCCGGGGCGCAGCGTGAGCGTCGCCGCCGCGTACCACAGCGTCAGGTCGGGCAGCGTCTGGCCGCCCTGCACCTGGTCGGCGGTGTATTCGCCGCGCAGGCTCGCCGTCCACGCGCCGCGGCGCCACTCGAGGCCGGCCGAGGCGGTGTGGCGCGGCCGGCGCTCGAGGCGGTTGCCGTCGCCGTCGCGCGCGTCGAGGTACGTGTACGAGGCACGCAGCGTGAAGGCGGCACCCAGCGGCTGCGCGAGCGCCGCCTCGACGCCGCGCATGCGCGCGCGGTCGATGTTCTCGTAGGTGTAGGTGCCGGTGCCCGGCACCGTGCCGGGGGTCAGCAGCTTGACCGCGATGAGGTCGTCGACGCGGTTGTCGAACACGATCAGCTGCAGCTCCTGCCCGTCCTTCGCGCGGCCGACGCCGATCTCGAACGAGTCGCTGATCTCGGGCCGCAGGTCGGGGTTGCCGAGGAACACGTTCGGCCCCTCGCGGCGCTCGCCGGGCACGATCTGCTTCAGGTTCGGCGCCTTGAAGCCGTGGCCGTAGCCGCCCTTGGCCGACCAGCCGTCGCCGATCGTGTAGACGAGGTAGGCGCGCGGGCTCCACTGCG
>CALIDR010000267.1 GCA_938022295.1 uncultured Burkholderiaceae bacterium | reverse complement strand
ACGCTGCACGACATGTTCATGCAGCAGTACACCGAGCTGTGGAATGCCGTCGACCCGATCGCCGAGCGCATCCGCGCGCTCGGCCACGTCGCCCCGGGCAGCTACGGCCAGTTCGGCAAGCTCAGCACGATCCCCGACGCGCCGGCCGAGCCGCCGAAGGCGCTCGAGATGGTGCGCATCCTCGTCGAAGGCCACGAGGCGGTGGCGCGCACCGCGCGCGGCATCTTCCCCACCGTCGAGAAGGCCGACGACCAGCCCACGGCCGACCTGCTGACGCAGCGCCTGGACGTCCACGAGAAGACGGCGTGGATGCTGCGCTCGCTGCTGGAAACCTGACGGCGCGCGACTCGCCGCTGCCCCACGCCTGACGGCGGCGGCCGGTGCCGGCCGCGATAATCGCCATTTCCACCCTGGCCGGCCCGCCCATCGCGCGGGCCGATCGCTTGATGGCCACCGAGACCGCCTCCCGCATCGATGCCGAAGTGCGCCGCCGCCGCACCTTCGCGATCATCAGCCACCCCGACGCCGGCAAGACGACGCTCACCGAGAAGCTGCTGCTGTTCTCGGGCGCGATCCAGATCGCCGGCTCGGTGAAGGCGCGCAAGGCGAGCCGCCACGCCACCAGCGACTGGATGGAGATCGAGAAGCAGCGCGGCATCTCGGTGGCGAGCTCGGTGATGCAGATGGAGTACCGCGACTGCGTCGTCAATCTGCTCGACACGCCCGGCCACCAGGACTTCAGCGAGGACACCTACCGCGTGCTGACCGCGGTGGACGCGGCGCTGATGGTGATCGACGCCGCCAACGGCGTCGAGCCGCAGACGCGGCGGCTGCTGCAGGTGTGCCGCGCGCGCCACACGCCGATCCTGACGTTCGTCAACAAGATGGACCGCGAGGTGCAGGAGCCGCTGGCGCTGATGGACGAGATCGAGCGCGAGCTCGGCATGGCGGTAGTGCCGTTCACCTGGCCGGTGGGCATGGGCAAGGTCTTCCACGGCGTGCTGGACCTCAGGCGCGAGCAGATGCGCGTCTTCACCCCCGGCGAGGACCGCCACCGCGACGACGACGAGATCCTCGACGGCCTCGCCAACCCGGTCTACGCCGAGCGGTTCGGCGCCGAGTACGAGCACGCGCGCCACGACATCGAGCTGCTGCAGGCGGCCGCCCCCGCGTTCGACGCCGCCGAATTCCTCGCCGGCCGCCAGACGCCGATGTTCTTCGGCTCGGCGATCAACAACTTCGGGGTGCGCGAGGTGCTCGACGCGCTCGTCGAGCTGGCGCCCCCGCCTGGCCCGAAGCCCGCGATCCAGCGCACCGTCGAGCCGACCGAGCCGAAGTTCAGCGGCGTCGTCTTCAAGATCCAGGCCAACATGGACCCGGCGCACCGCGACCGCATCGCCTTCGTGCGCGTAGCGAGCGGCCACTTCGAGCGCGGCATGCGGCTGAAGGTGACGCGCAGCGGCAAGGAGCTGCGGCCGAACTCGGTGGTGTCGTTCCTCAGCCAGCGCCGCGAGCTGCTCGACGAGGCGTTCGCCGGCGACATCATCGGCATCCCGAACCACGGCGTGCTGCAGCTCGGCGACACGCTGACCGAGGGCGAGCCGCTGCAGTTCACCGGGCTGCCGTTCTTCGCCCCAGAGATGTTCCGCACCGTCGAGGTCGCCGACCCGCTGAAGACGAAGCAGTTGCGCGCCGGGCTGCAGCAGCTCGGCGAGGAAGGCGCGATCCAGGTCTTCCGCCCGGCGGCAGGCAGCGTGCTGCTGCTCGGCGCGGTCGGCCAGCTGCAGTTCGAGGTCGTCGCCCACCGCCTCGAGCACGAGTACGGCTGCAAGGCGCGCATCCTGCCGGCGCGCTACAGCGTCGCGCGCTGGGTGACCTGCGACGACGCGAAGGAGCTCGCGCGCTTCGTCGACCACAACGCCCACCGCGTCGCCTACGACGCGGTGGGCGCGCCCTGCGTGCTGCTGGAGTACGCCGGCGAACTGCGGGCGATGCAGGACAACTGGCCGAAGATCCGCTTCCACGCCCTGCGCGAGCACGCGGGGCTCGTGTTCCAGAAGCAGCTCGACGGATGATGGACGGCGCACACCTTGTCACCGCGGGGTGACATGGTGTGTGGCGCGGCAGGTGACGCCGCGCGCGGGCCGTGCCTACGCGGCTGCGGCGACGGCGCGCTGGCCCAGGATCGCCCGCGACACCATCGACCGCGTGAGCCCCCAGCGGCACAGCATGTGGTCGAACACCATGCGCTCGATGTCGCGGATGTTGCCGTCGGCGGTGATGACGCGCGCGGCCAGCGCGCACACCGACAGCCGCTGCTGCGGGTCGTCGACCTGGTCGAGCAGCGCGTCGAGCTGCTCGATGTCCGACAGGTGCAGATAGTTGTGCGAGCGCATCTCGGCGCCGACCGACTCTTCGTAGTGGCGGACCAGCTCGGCGAAACGTTCGCGCGTGACGCCGAGGCGCCGGAACGCGTGCTCCTCGGCCAGCGCCTCGACCTCGCGGGGGTCGGCGCGGCCGTCGGCCACCATCATCAGGGCCAGCACGCGGGCCGGGGCGTCACGGGTCTCGATCGGTCGGACAGGCATGGGGGCGCTCCTCGTCGTGGATGGGGGCCGGCGCGGAGCCGCGCGCCGGACAAAGGCGCCACTCCGCGCGACCGATCTTCTATGACGCTGCGAGCTTGCCGTCGGTTCCGTCGAATCCCTTTGCGCCAGGTCAACTTCGATGCCGTGCGCGACGGGCCACGGCCGGCCGAAGGGGCGTCGCGATAATCGCGGACGTGAACCCGACCGCCGTCTCGCCGCCGCCGTCGCGGCTGGCGCTGTACCTGGACCTGATCCGCTGGGACCGCCCCGCTGGCTGGCTGCTGCTGCTGTGGCCGACGCTGTCGGCGCTGTGGATCGCCGCCGGCGGCTTCCCCGGCTGGCACCTGCTGGCGGTGTTCGTGCTCGGCACGATCCTGATGCGCAGCGCCGGCTGCTGCGTCAACGACGTCGC